>JAPKZO010000042.1 GCA_026393755.1 Acidobacteriota bacterium | reverse complement strand
TGGTGACATCCTCAGCTTACTGGTACTAATCAGCCGTGAGGCTTGATCATTTACCTCCATTTCATTTCGCGCGCATCAGAACGCGCCTTCTGCAGGATATTCGTTGTCAAGGTTTTTTGATCTTTACAATTTCAGCCGCCGCCCTCGTCAGGCCTCGAGCCCCGGTGAAGATACCCGGAATCCTCGGTCGGACCAGAAGCGGGCCGCGTCGGTATACGACGTCGGCTGATTCATATCGGGGCGGATACGTTCGCCCCAGCCGGTTTCCCGGTGGTCATAGGAGAAGGGTCACACCCGTTCCCATTCCGAACACGGAAGTTAAGCCTTCTACCGCCGATGGTACTGCGTGGGCAACTGCGTGGGAGAGTAGGTCGCTGCCGGGGATTTTCTCAAGGCCCGATGTCGAAAGACACCGGGCCTTTTTCGTTCGTAGGGGCCGACCCCCGTGTCGGCCCGACCCCTTCCGCGGGAAACGCCGCACCCAATCCACATCCTCCGTCAACTCTCCAGCACCTCTCGAATCTTCCGGGCCAGCGTGTCGGCCGAAAACGGCTTCTGAAGAAAGTGCACGCCCGCCTCGATCGCGCCTTGATGAGAGATCACGTCCGCCGTATAGCCCGACATAAAGAGGCACTTCAGACTGGGTCTCAGCGGAGCGAGTTGCTCCCACAAGGCGCGGCCCGTCATCTCCGGCATGATCATATCGGTCATCAGGAGGTCGAGGGCAGCCTTCCGCGAGGCGGCAAGCTCGATTGCCTCGTTGGGACTGCCGGCTGCGACCACGGCATAGCCCAGTTGTTCCAGCATGCGCCTGGCGAGTTTGAGCAGCGCCGCGTCGTCTTCCACGAGGAGGACGGTCTCCGTTCCGGTCGGCGTGGCGGCACCCTGCACCGCCCGCTCAACCGCTGCGGGTTGCTCGGCGTGTCGAGGGAGGTAGATCGTGAACGTCGTGCCGTGGCCAGGCTCGCTGTATGCGTTGATGAAGCCCCGGTTCTGCGTCACGATGCCGTAGACGGTCGCCAGGCCCAGGCCCGTCCCCTGGCCTTGCGGCTTCGTCGTAAAGAATGGCTCAAAGATGCGCGTTCGCGTCTCCGCATCCATTCCACAACCGTTGTCGCTCACCGTCAACTGCACGAACGGCCCGGGGATTGACCCGACGTGGGACGCACAGTACGCCTCGGTCACCTCGGCGTTCGCCGTTTCGACGGTGACGCGGCCGTTGCCGCCGATCGCATCGCGGGCGTTGACGGCGAGATTGACGAGGATCTGATGGATCTGGGCCGGATCCATGTACACCAGCCCCACGTCATGTCCCGGCACCCAGGCCAGATCGATGTCCTCGCCGATGAGCCGCCCGATCATCTTGAGCATGCCCGCGAGCGTGTCGTTGAGATCCAGCACCTGCGGGGCAATCGCCTGCTTTCTGGCGAAGGCCAGCAACTGCTGGACCAGGGCCGTCGAGCGATCCGCGGCCAACCGGATCTCCCCGATGTCGGCCAGGAGGGGGTCGCCTGCAGGGAGTTTCTCCACCACCATCTCGGCATAGCCCCTGACAACGGTGAGCATGTTGTTGAAGTCGTGCGCCACCCCACCCGCCAGCCTGCCCACGCTTTCCATCTTCTGAGCCTGCTGGAACTGGGCCTCCAGCTTCCCTTGCGCCTCTTCCCCTTGCTTTCGTTGAGAGATGTCTTCGACGACGGAAATGAAATAGCCCGGCTCTCCCGATCGTTCGCGCACGAGCGACACTGTGAGGTTGATCCACACCAGCGAGCCATCCTTGCGGACGTACCGTTTCTCTACAGAGTAGGTGCTGATCTCGGCGGCTAGCAGCCGGCGCGCGTTCTCGAGGTCGGGCGCGAGATCGTCAGGGTACGTGATCGCCTGGAACGTCGTCTCGAGCAACTCCTCGCGGGAGTAGCCGACGATGTCGCACAGCCGCTGGTTGACCAGGAGCCAGCGCCCATCCAGAGCGACATGGGCAAGGCCCACCGCCGCCTGCTCAAACGTCGCACGGAAGCGCACTTCGCCTTCGCGTAGCGCCTGCTCTGCCTGCAGGCGTGCCGTGACGTCGTGTGCGAGCACCAGCTTCGCGGGCCTTGCGCTGAAATCGAGCGTGTGGGACGCGATCTCGACATCGATGAGGCTGCCGTCCCGCCTGCGGTGCCGCCAGAGCCCGGCCTGTTCAAGTCCGTGCTGCGGCGCGTGGGCGATGTTCTCCTGGAGCCTGGGCAGGTCCTCCCGCGGTCGTGTGTCCTGGATGGTCATGGACAGGAGCTCGTGCTGGCTGTAGCCGTAGCGAGCCACCGCGGCGTCGTTGACCGCCAGGAAGCGCAGGCTCTCCAGGTCATAGACCCACATCGGGTTCGGGTTCCCGAAGAAGAGATCCCGATAGCGCACCTCGCTCGCCCGCAAGGCCCGCTCCGCCTCCCCGCGCTCGGCCAGTTCGACCTGCAATTGCTGGTTGAGGCGTCTCAGATGGTGATGCGCTATGGCCTGCTCAATCGTATAGGGGAGTTGGTCGAGATAGCCTTCGCGCTTGACAACGTAGTCGGCGGCTCCCAGCTTCAATGTGGCGACGGCTGCTGCCTCGTCGCCCTTGCCTGAGATGATGATGAACGGCGGCAATACGAGACGTCGGAGTCTGGCCTCCCGGACGAAGTCCAACCCGCTCTGATCCGGCATCCGCAGGTCAACGAGCACCAGGTCGTACGCGTGGGGCTGTTCCAAACGCGCCAGCGCTTCGCCACACGTGTGAACGACGTCCATCACCAGATGCGGCGCGGACTCAGCGAGGTGCCGCAGCGTCAACTCGACGTCCATGGAGTGATGCTCAACATAGAGAATCCGCCTGTTCGACGCGGTCCCGTCCAGCCCCTGGCCTTGCCTCCGGCGATACTCCTCGACCACGTCGCGCAGCAGGTCCGCAAGGGTGGCGAGGTAGTCGCCGAACTTGGGCACGTAGCTGGCCGCGCCCATCCGCAGCGCCTTGACCACCAATTCCTCATCGCCCACGCCTGTCACCATCACCACCGGCACATGGACACCGGCGTGGACGAGCGTCTTCAGCACGTCCAGCCCGTCGATGTCGGGTAAACGATAGTCAAGCAGCAACAGGTCGACCCCGGTCTCGCGCATCCGGTCCAGACACGCCTGCCCAGTGCCGACGATCTCGACGTCGAATTCCGGCGCGTGCGCGGCCAAGGCGGCACGGGTCAGGTCCGCGTCCTTCTGATTGTCCTCGGCGTACAGGATCCGGATCCTGGATTGCGGGTTGCCGACTGGAGATTCTGGAGATTGTGGAGTCGCCATCGGCTACCTCTCGTGGTTCGGGCCGGGGAAAGGTGGTTCGTTCGTGAGAATCCAGTACACATTGATGTGCTTCACCACCTCGGCGAACGCGGCGAAGTCCACCGGCTTCACGATGTACGAGTTCACGCCCAATTCGTAGGCTGCGCCGATGTCGGCGTTTTCGCGCGAGGTCGTGAGCACCACAAACGGCACCTGCTTCCACACGGGATGCTGCCTCGCGTAGCGCAGCACATCGATGCCGTCCACCTTCGGCAGGCGCAGGTCGAGCAGCACCAACAGAGGCAACTGCGGATCCTCGGGGGTCGGGTGCTCGTCGATGAACCCCAGCGCTTCCTCGCCATCGCGGCACACGAGGATGGGATTGGCAACGGCGTGCTCGATGAAGGCCTGCAGGCAGAAATCGAGGTCCATGTCGTTGTCCTCGACGACGAGGATGGAGCGCAAGCGTGACGCGTGGTTGAGGACGGGGATGGCGTTCATGGCGTGATGTCCGTCGTGGGCTGATGTGGCAGTTCGACGAAGAAGGTCGCCCCCTGCCCTGGGGCCGATTCGGCGCGGACGGTGCCGCCGAGCTTCTCGACGAGCTTCTTGACGATGGCCAGGCCGGCGCCGGTGCCCTCGAACTGTTCCGCGCGCACGAGCCGGTTGAACAGACCAAAGATGCGGTCATGGTACTTCATGTCGAAGCCGATGCCGTTGTCGGCAACGATCACGCGGACGGCCCCTGGCAGGGCTTCGGCGGTGACGGTCAGGCGCGGTGGCTTCGACTGGCGGCTGTACTTGACGGCGTTGTCGATCAGATTGGTCAGCACCTGGTGGAGGCCGCGTTCCCAGGCATGGAGCGTGAGCGGCGGGATGTTGACGCTGACGGCGACGCCGAGCTCGATGAGCGCGAGGCTGCGGTCGCGCAGGATGCTCTGCACGAGATCGGCGAGGTTCACCTGTGAGGCGGTCGGCGTCTCGCTCTCGAGGCGCGAATACGTGAGCAGGTCCTCGATGAGCGTGTCGAGAGTTCGCGACGCCGTGATCACTTGCGTGATGCAGAACTGCGCGCGCTCGCCAAGACCCTCTTTGTGGCGGCGTTCGAGCTCCTGCGCGTAGCCGGCAATGCCGCGCAATGGCGCCTTCAGGTCGTGAGAGACGGTGTAAGCGAAACCCTTGAGCTCCTCGTTCTTGGCCGCCAGTTGCGCCGTGCGATCGAGCACGCGTTGTTCCAGTTCGACGTTGAGCCGGCGGACCTCTTCTTCCGCCTGCTTGCGCTCGGTGATTACTTCCGAGAACAGGATGACGCCCCCAATCCCGCCGTCAGACTCGTTCCAGGGACGAATTTCCCAGCGCACCCAGTCAAGCCTTCCATCGGCACGCGGAAACGGATCTTCGTCGGCCTTTTCAATCGCACCAGCCAGACAGCGCCGGTGAATGTCCTTCCAACGATCTGGAACCTCCGGAAACACGTCATAGTGAGAACGACCAGCAAGGTTCTGTTCACGCAGGTCATAGTCGATGAGATAGCGGCGACTTGCCGCGATGTACTTCATCTCGCGATCGAACATGGCGATTGCCGCCGGACTGTGCTCGACGAACAGTCGGAGCACCTCTTCACTTCTGCGCAGGGCCTCCTCCGCAACCTTGCGCGCCGTGATGTCGTAAGCCGTGCCGCGGGTGCCCGCCGCGTTCCCCAGTTCGTCAACCAAGAATTTTGCATTAAAGATCAGGTCGATCTTTCGACCGTCCTTGCCGATGTGGACCGTTTCCAGTCCCTGGACGGTATTGCCTTTCAGAAGTCGCGCAAACTCTTTCAGGTCTTGTTCTGCATACTCTGGGGTCTGAAAGTCCGTGAACCTCTTTCCCAACATCTCCTCGATCTTGTAGCCGAATGTCTGCTCCCAAGCCGAGTTAAGGTAGGTGTAGCGCCCATCAGCATCGCACTGCCAGATCAGGTCCTGCGAGGTCTCCACCAGGTCGTGGTACAGGGCCTCGGATCTCTTCACCGCCTCCTCAGCCATCTTGCGTTCGGTGATGTCCTGCACAATACCGATCAGGCGTCGCGGCTCGCCAGCCGCGGCCCATTCGATCTCAGCGCGGGCGTCGATGACGCGTTCGGTGCCGTCGCGCCGGCGGATGCGGTACTCCAAGTCGTAAGGCGGGCCGCCGGCCATTGCGGCTCTCAGGCTCTCCACGATGCGGGTCCGGTCGTCGGGATGGACCAGGTTCTCGACAAACGTCTTGAACACCAGTTCGTCTGGTCTGGTCGGGTCCACGTCGAAGATCGCGAACATGTTGTCGGACCACGCCGCGGTGTCGGTCGCCACGTCGTATTCCCAGCTTCCCATCCGGGCCACGACCTCGGCAGCAGCGAGTTGGGCTCCGCGGTGGCGCAGCGCCTCCTCGGTTCGCTCCCACTCGGCTCGCGTGCGGAGCGCCGTGATGCCGTAGGCCACGTCGTCGGCCAACGCCGTGAGCAGGCTGACTTCTTTGGCGTTGAACGCATCGGATTCGGCGGCGTAGATGCTCAGCGCGCCGATGACGCGGTCGCCGGTCTTCAACGGCAGGGCGATCGACGAGCCATAGCCGTGTTGGAGGGCCGCCACCCGCCACGGGCCGAACGACGGATCGGTCGGAATGTTGCGGGCAATGACGTGCTGCCCTGTGCGGATGGCCGTCCCGGTCGGGCCGCGCCCGCGCTCGGTGTCGGCCCAGGTGATATTCACCGACTCCAGATAGCCCGCTTCAAAACCGCATTGCGTGACCGGTCTCACGGTCTTCGCCTCGTCGTCTTCGACCAGACCCACCCACGCAAAACGATAGCCGCCGTCGTCAACCACGATGCGACAGATAGCTTCCAGCAACGCGCCCTCGGTGGTCGCACGCACGAGGGCCCGATTACACGCGCTGATGGTCTCAACCGCCCGGTTCAGCCTATGCCATGCCGCCTCGGTCCCCGCGGGCTCCGTGGAAGGCGATTCGGGGTTCCCCGAAGAGGATGCCGGCTTGTCGGAGGATTCACGCGATGGATTCATCGGTGCTTATGCCTACGAAAGAGGCCAAGAACAGAGTTGATGTCTGCCCTGATTCGGCGCAGGCGCCAAGAACAGTCACGTCACGGCTCAAAGGCCGTGACCAGCACTCACAGTCGCTGGTGAGCCGTCCCCACGGGACACTCGGGGCAGAGCGGATGCAGCCAGCCGAGCCGAGGCGATGGACTCAAACTCTCTGCGTCGTGGCGCAAGACCGCGTTCGGCCCGCGCGTAGGACAGGAAATTGTGGGGGCAGGCAGAGTATCTCACCGGCCGAGGTAATTCACAAGGCGCGCCGGGAGAGACGACGGGACAGACGGGGGAGCACGGCCGACGAGCCGACACCCCGCACCAATCCGGCCCCCACGGCGGCGCCGCGATATCCGGTAGCGGCAAGGAGCACGAACACTGAGTGTCCCGTCCCAAGTTGTCGTGCGCTGAATCGGCTGCGAACCGGTGATTCATCTGTGCACCACGGAAGCACTGTTGTGTCTCTCACGGGTTGTCGCAATACCTATTATTGACGTATCTGTCGATAACAGGTATTATTACTTCCTGGAGCGGACATGGACACCGTCACCCCTATCCGATTCGTCGAGCAGTTTCATCTCCTGTTCCTCGCCCAACTCAGCCGACGTGTCGACAAGAAACTCTTCGTCGTCAAAGGGGGCTGCAACCTCCGCTTCTTCCACCGGAGCATCCGGTACTCCGAGGATATGGACCTC
>JAPKZO010000041.1 GCA_026393755.1 Acidobacteriota bacterium | reverse complement strand
TACGCACAATATAGGGCTACCAACCCGATCTGTCAAGCCATATTTAGTGACTACATTATGCGCCCACAAAACCTACGGAAAGATACAGGTTTCGGCCAGAAAGTATGCAATCAGTTACTGTCGACAGCGCGGAACTTCAGTTTAGTGTGCAGCCTCAATTGTTCCACGATGCGATCCATCGTCGCGGCGTCAAAATCCGACGCGTAGATGCGCCGGAATGTGCGGACGCGCAATGTCATCGGGTCAGAAACTCCCTGGGCTCGCAGACTCGCTTCCACCAGGCGTTTTCCGTCCACCCACATCGCGGCCGTCATCTTCAGCCGCGCTTGAGGCGTCAGGGCGGCGAGCAGTCGGCGCTGTTCACCCGTCGTTGCCTCGAGCGGCTCTGGCTGGGCTGGATTCATCGATGCAGCTCCCCGAGAGACTTGGCGACGCCGAGTTCCTGCGCCCACTGGTCGATGTAAGTCCAATCGAGTGTTGGGACGGACGCCGCGAGAGCTGCCGCATCTCGGAGCTGAAGTTCAGAGTTGCCTTGCAGCGACCACACGAGTTTTGACAACAGGAGATCCTCGGGGGTCACTATCCAGATCTCGAACCCATCGATGACGACGCGTCGGCGGCGTAGGAATTCAACTCGGCGGTACTCAGAGTCTTTCCGGACGATGAGGTCGATCTTATAGGCCGAGTCGAGGTGAATGAGGTTGACAAGCCGACGGGATTCGACTGCCCGCACGATGGCGTCCTCGTCGCAATAGAAATCGTCGGCGAACACGGCGACCAACCGCGGGACGTTGGCGCGTTCGAGTTCAACGACAATATCGATGTCGCGTGTCATGCGAGGCTGGGCGTAGTAACCGAGGGCCAGGGATCCGCTCACCATATAGGGCACGTCTGCCGCATCCAGGCGGGAGGTCACGAGGCGCAACGCGTCGAGCAAGTCGGCCATAGTGTCGATTCCGTGCCGGAGTGTACCACGGCGTCCGCGTTCCGCTCGCGAGAGGGCCGGTCGGTTCTTGCTCGTGGCCGCGTGCTAGCCGAATCGGAGCCAGTTGCGGTAGAATTGTTGACTACACCTGCCGCGACCCGCATCACTGGGAGGTCGTTCAACGGTAGGACACGTGGCTCTGGACCACGTTATCGGGGTTCAAATCCCTGCCTCCCAGCCAATTAACTCCTTCTTAATCAATTTGTTACGGGCACGTTCCGAATCGACTCGGTCGCCGTTCGATCCCATTCTTGATAGAAACTTGACAAAAAGTCGCGCCATCGGCGAACAACGTCTCCGTCGAACGGTGTGCCACCGTCGTCGACCTCTCTGTCGTCGGGGAGCTGATCGTCCCAGTTGCGTCGCAGACGATCGTGCTGCTGGCGAATAACGATGCCCCAGACACCCCGTGCTCCCGATGCCCCGAACCGGCGGTCTCGCTGTGTCCTGAGTGCGACGCAGACGGGGAAGCGTGCTTCCTCTGCGAGAGTTGCTCGTCGCGGCACCCGTGTGGCGAGGACGGGCTGCGTCCAGTTGTGAACTCACCGCGGATGGGAGTGTGCGGGTACAACGGGCCTGGCGCGTAGCACTCCGTGCCTTCGCCCTCAAGATATGTTCGTACGTCGATCCACGCTGGGCTCACCGGTCGAGCCCCCGGTAGTGAGGCTGCGGTAAATGGCTGTCGCGGTCGTACGGGGGATCCTCGTGTGCTGGCACGTCGTAGTCGGGAAAATCGACAACCCACTGACGGCGCCAATCCTCGTCGGCGTAATACCTCAGGTAGAGGCGAATGTCCTCTTCGCTCCCGGTTCCGATCATGTCCACGTGCGAAGTCGAACCCGGCATATCTGGGAGCACGGGCTCTTCCTCCCGTAGAACGCGGTCCCAGAGCGCACCATATAGATCGCGATCGCTCAAGTGATCCGTGTTGGTGAGGAAGACATTCAGGAGCGCCAGACCGTGAACGACCGCCCATAGTATGCCCGTCAACTTCTCGTCGTCGACCAAATCCGGAGCGGGCAACTCCACGCCCGCCGCGACCAGTTGCTGGAAGTTGGTCGTCGTCTGCCCGGCGGCCTCCTCGAACTCGACGACGCGGTGCCAGAACTGCTCCCGTTGCTCCAAAGAGACCGCGTCGGACATCCAGGAGACCATCTTGCCTCCGCTCAACTGCTTGGCCCGCTGCTTCAATGCCTCAATCCGCTGTTCCTCCTCGCAATCGTCGTCGCGATGGCTGCCGTTCGCACACATATCGCCGTCCCTTTCTCCCCGGCCGGATTCCGTAGCCCGGCTTGAGCCGATCCGCCGCGCGAGCGTCTGCATGAATCGGACCAGACGCAGATGCCTCGATTTCCAGACAGAATGGCGAGGTTGCAAGAAACAGTACGCAAGGAATGCCAAAGATGGAGTAGCCACTGATCGCAGAAATTGCGCTCAAACAGTTTGCGTGGCGCCGCGGTCCGTCTCCACGACGTGCGCGGAACTTGACAATCCGTCCCGCGAGTTCTATCTCGCCGAGGTCAAGGCGGCGGGTCACAATCGACGGCCTGTCATCCTTAGGTGTAGATGAGGTCAACCGTTTCCCAACTCAGAAAGGGCGCGGAGGCGCTCTTCCACGAGTCCCCGCCGGGCCTGGCTCGCCGCATCGGGCAGAAGGAAGCCGGGCAAGGCTTCTACGAAGTCTGGGTTGTCGAGAAGCGAACGGACGTCCGACGCAATGTAGGCACGAACCTCTGCGTCCGCGCCACCGACCTCGGCGACGATCTCCGGGCGACCGTCCACGACGGTGATAATGTCCTCGAGGTCGTGACTCGCGAAGATATCGCCACGGCCGCGCCCGCGGAAGGCCTCCAGTTTCGTGGCAATGAACAGCACCGGCGTGACGATACGGACGTCGTGTCCGGCGATTCGCCAAGACTGCGCCGTTTCGATGGCGGCCGGATACCATCGATTGCTGAAGCCGAGCACACTGGCGTCGATCGGCATAACGTCTACGATAAACGCGTCGCGGCGCCAGCGGCAGAGCGGCGCACCGGGCGTGCTGTCCTCAGCGAGTCCCAGCGCGCGCAGGCGCTCTGCGAGCGAGGTGTACTCTGCGTACGACGTCACGTTCACGATGGCGTCGACATCCTTGGTCGGACGGATGCCACCGGCAACCAAGTCCGTGACGAAGAGGCCGGTCGTACAGCCGCCGACGAAGACGAGGTCGTCGAGCACGGGGCCAAGCAGGCGGACGACGGACTCGAAGAGCGCGCGATTCGGGTCAGGTACGCAGTAACTCCCTGAGCCGAGCGCTCAACTCACGTTCGGCGATCTGCCGCTCGCGCGCGCGGCCATCACGCAGCGCGTCGATGAGCGCGAGAAGCTCGTAGAGGACAGGGTCTTTTCTCACGGCCTTCGGCACGGCCCTGCAAAGGGGTTCGAACCCAACGCCTCGGACGTCACCTTCGGGGTCGGGCCACACGGGTGGCAGGTCGCCGCTTTCGACGATTTGACCGTTGAGCGGAGGAGCGGCGTACGCCGTCGGGATGCCACGAGTGGCCTCCCCTCGCCGTGCCGGGAATACGTATTTCACGCCATGGAGCAGGAATTCCTCGACGGCCCGCAGGAGCGGTCGGCCGCCTTGGGCATCGATTAGACGTGACCGTTCCAGACGTTTGAGAGCCAGGTGCACCTGCGATGGACTGAGTGACAAGTCCGCCGCGAGCAGGGCAATGGTCGGGCGAGTTCCGCGATAGCTGACCAGTTTCGCCAACACCACCACGTCCTGGGCGAGCAGTCCCTGAGGCATTCCATATTCTAGAATCTAGAATATGGAAAAACAAGAGGGAGGAGATCTTGATAAAATCTTGATAAACTGCGTACGAAACCGCCGGTCTTGACCCCACTCGGCCCAAAGGTCCTCGCCGAAAACCCTAACAAAACCGACACGATCCGTCACCGTCGACGTCGGGGCTTGCGCCTCTGGACCAGCGTTTAGGGGTTCAAATCCCTGCCTCCCAGCCAAACCAAATCCTTCTTAATCAATTAGTTACGCGCACACTCCGAATCGACTCAGCCGCCGTTCGATCCCATTCTTGATAGAAACTTGACAAAGAGTCGTGCGATCGACGACGAACTTCTCCGTCGAACGTGTGCGCCGACGCCAAGTTCCAAGACCGCTCAGGCGCGCAAACGAAAGGAAACAACCGCGTGGGTTCTTGCCGAATGCACCGCAAAAAGTGGGGACGCTGTTCCCACAATTCCGAGCGGTACCTCCGGTCGGGCTCGCCGAACAGATCCAACGAAATCATGAGGCCGCGTGGTCCAAGCTTCGCCTCTGCCCGGTCCAGTGACCGCATGCTACGCTACCGATGCCCACTCCCATGCGGCACTCCAGGCCGGGCGGTTGCTCGCTGAACGCGACGCGGCCGGAAAGAGTCGGTAGGGAGACGACCTCGATGGACAAAACTCTTGACGTCCGCAAACTGCGTCGAATGGCAGGTGCGCGTTCGTTCGAACGAGGAGAGGCATATGTTTCGGACGGTCGAGTCGGTGACCTCGTCGAGCACGACGGGCGCGTCACGGCTGTCGTCGCCGGGACGCAAGAGTACCGGGTGGAACTCTGGGGTGGCCACAACGATCTGGCGTACTCCTGCACGTGTCCGGTTGGCCTCGACGGCGCCTTCTGCAAGCACTGCGCGGCCGTCGGGTTGACGTGGCTTCAGGGTGGGCGCGTTGGGCCGCGCAAGCCTAAGAAGACTACCCCGGCCATGACAATGGATGATGTGCGCGCGCACCTGCAGACGTGGGAGCACGAGCGCTTGGTGCGCCTCATTATCGAACAGGCTGTTCACGATGGCGACCTCCGGCGCCGGTTGCTGATGGAGACCGCGAAACGCACAGCGAGCGGGATCGATCTGGTCACGTACCGCGATTCGATCGATAGCGCGGTCGAGACGGGTCGGTTCGTGGATTACCACTCCGCGTACGCTTACGCGCAGGGTATCGAGCGTACGATCGATGCGGTGGACGAACTGCTGAAGGAAGGGCACGCCGTCGAAGTCATCGATCTGGCCGAGCACGCGATGACGGCCGTTGAGCGGGCGATGGGATCGGTCGACGATTCCGATGGTGACATAGGAGGGCTGCTCGAACGGCTACAGGAACTCCATCTGAAGGCTTGCAGAAACGTAAAGCCGGACCCCGAGGTCCTTGCCAAGCGACTCTTCGAGTGGGAATTGCGCACCGACTGGGACACCTTCTTCGGAGCCGCCGCGACGTATGCGACCGTCCTCGGCGCCAAGGGCCTCGCGGCGTATCGCCGGCTCGCCGAGGCGAAGTGGGCGAAGGTGCCGGCACTCGGCCCTGGCCGCGAGGATCCTGAACAGGACGGGAGCCGCTTCCGGCTCACGCACATCATGGAGACGTTGACTGAACAGACTGGCGAGGTCGAGACACTGGTCGCGGTCTTAAAACGAGACCTGTCGCTGCCGTACTCCTATCTGCGGATCGCCGAGGCCTACAAACGGGCGGGACACCGCGACGTCGCTGTAGAATGGGCCGAACAGGGCCTCAAAGTGTTCCCGAAGCGTCAGGATTCACGGCTCCGAGAATTCCTCGCTGAGGAGTACCACTGTGACCAACGCCACGATCAGGCGATGGCGTTGATGTGGGCGGAGTTCATGGACAACGGCACGCTGGAGCACTACCAGACTCTGAAACGGCACGCCGAGCGCGGTAACGCGTGGGCCACATGGCGCGATAAGGCCCTCGCCCTGCTGCGCGATAAGGCCGCGAATGCCAGAACGGCAGCCCGCAGGACCGGCTGGGGTTGGGGCGGTCTAGCTGACCGCTCCGAACTAGTGAAGATCTTTCTCTGGGAGAAGGATGTCGACGGCGCGTGGCGTGAGGCGAAGACCGGCGGATGCTCCGCCGACCTGTGGATGACGCTCGCCGCGAAGCGCGAGAAGGAGCATCCCGACGACGCGTTGTCCGTGTATCAGGCTCAGATCGAGCCCACGCTTCAACACAAGAACAATGACGCGTACCGGCAGGCGGTCGGCCTCCTCCGCAAGATCCGCGCGTTGATGATTCTCCTCGGCCGCGACTCGGAATTCGCGCCCTATCTCGCGTCTGTCCGCCAGGCCCACCGGCCAAAGCGGAACTTGATGGCGCTTCTCGATAGGGCGAGATGGGAGTGAGCGTGGCAGGGGACGAGCGCCCCGCGCGGACGCGGCCCATAGGTTTCTCTTCCAGGCATCGCCAGGAAGACGCTCGATAAGGCGCGACGCGACAATGAAGGGGACCTGCTTCACATGGCGCAGATCACGCTAAATGAGCCGACTTTCGGTCCTTCGGCCAGGAAGTAACGGAAGCTTCTTAACGGCCTCGTCAAGCAAGCGACAACGCACCAACGCTTACTTATCGCTTGGCCTGCTTGGACGCCGAGGTGCCACAACACTCCGGCTTTCACCGCAATGTTGGTTTTCAGTATTTGATGAAAATATCCATACTAGTGAAAGCGATTTGACAATTTCACCCAAAATGGTAATTTCATCAAATGCTGAATACTGTCGTTGTAGTGAAGGACTTAGAACGCCAAGGGATGGAGGCGCTCCGCCTGCTGTTGGAGCAGGTGCCGACGATCAAGCTACGAGGCCTGGAGCGCGAGCCGCCACCTCGGGATCAGGGGATCGACATCGTGGCGCACGTCGAGATTTCGGGCCGGCGTCATGTGCTGGTTTGCGAGGTGAAATCCAGTGGCCAGCCGCGCCACGTCCGGATGGCGCTGCTCCAACTGCGGGACTACGTCGCGCATCATGCGCAGAATGCCACGCCGGTCCTGATCGCTCCCTATCTATCGGGTGACGCTCAGGCCCTGTGTCGCAAACAAAACGTGAGCTATCTCGACCTCGAAGGCAACTCGCGGCTGATCTTCGGCAGCGTCTTCATCGAACGTCAGGTTGCGAGCAAGCCTGTTGCCGAGCGGCGCGAACTCAGATCTCTGTTCAAGCCAAAATCCGCGCAGGTCCTGCGTGTGATGCTACGCGATCCCCATCGGGCCTGGAGGGTCACGGAGCTTGCGAAGACCGCCGCTGTCAGCCTCGGCCACGTCAGCAACGTGCGTTCGGGGTTGCTGGATCGGGAGTGGGCGCACGTGTCCGACGATGGTCTGTTTCTGTCTGAGCCAGGTGCGCTGCTGGATGCATGGAGCGCCGTCTACGCGCCACCGGCCGGCAAGCAGGCGACCTTTTACACCACACTACATGGCAGTGCGTTCGAGGAAGTTGTGCGTCGGGCGCTTCGCGCGGATGATGGCACGGGCCTGGCGGCATTCGCCTCGTTCTCGGCGGCGCAATGGCTCGCCCCCTATGGACGGACAGGTACGCAGTACTTCTATGCAGACGACACAGGGCTAGAACGACTGCGAGCGGCCTTGAAGTTGTCGTCGATCTCCAAAGGCGAGAACGTGCTGGTGACCGTGCTCAAGGATTCCGGTTTGTTCCGCGATACGGTGGAGCCGGCACCTGGCGCCATCTGTACCAGCCCCGTCCAAACCTATCTTGACCTCGCCACGGCCGGAGAGCGAGGGCGTGAGGCCGCCGAGCATCTACGACACGAAAGGCTGGCATGGCCAAAATGACTCCTGGCGAACCTCAATCCGCTTCGAGCTATGACGATCGCACGACGGCGGCCGTCAAGAAGGTGCTCGTCGAAATCGGCCAGATCCTTGGAAGCTTCAAAGGCAAGTTCGCCATCGTTGGCGGTGCCGTTCCTTGGCTGCTGCTGGGAAACGAGGACATGCCGCACGTCGGCACGCTCGACGTGGACGTCAGTTTGGACGCCGAAGCCTTGGGTGATGGCGAATACGCCACCCTGATCGATGCCTTGCGTGGCCACGGCTACGACCAGCGCGATGAGTTGCGACGTTTC
>JAPKZO010000040.1:300000-377523 GCA_026393755.1 Acidobacteriota bacterium | reverse complement strand
CGCGACCGAGGCCCAACGGCGTGCACTCGACCTGCTCAAAGCGATTGCGTAACGGCGTGTAGACAGAATCGCATCCCCGGCGCAGCACGTATCTGCTTCACCGGACAGGAGATCAGGCGCACTCACCAATGGAACTTCAGGCTAGGCTGGCTCCGGCCAGTTCCGGCGCTCGAGAAACGTCATCGGCTCGATCTGCTTCCCGCGCGGGTACTTGCGCGCGTCGCGCCGCGACGTCCACAACAGCACCGGGCCCGCCACGCGGTCGATCCAGCGCGTCAACCCGCCCAGTTGCCCTTCCATGTCCCTGCGAAGGGCGCGGATCTTCTGGCTCACTTCGATGTTGGTTCCCCGCAGGTACTTCTCCATCGCATACAGCGCGGCGCCGTACGATTGCCGCAGGTCCCGCCCGCTGCGCTTGTATCGCTGCCGCACGCGCGGATCGGGATCGTCGTGATAGCGCTTCCAGCCCTCCATCATCGTCTTGGCCAGACGGTACACGCTCGGGCCGTTTTTCTCGTAGTCGCGCCGGAAGGCCCAGTCGAGCCATCGCTTCGAGCTCTCGCGCGGCATGGCGGCATGCTCGAAATTGAAGCGATCCTGCCCGTGGATGTCGGCCAGATTCACATCGATCAACCGTCCCTGGCTGGCCATTTCCTCGTACAGCGGCGTCCCGGGCACCGGGGTGTAGAGCATGAACTGATGGAAGTCGGTGTCGTGCGCGACGGCATGCTCAATCTCGGCCTGGATGTTCTCGGGCGTATGGTGTTCAAGGCCGACAATCGTCGATCCGAGCACGCCGATGCCATGCGCTTGAAGCTCCTTGGTCAACTTGATGGTGTCGGCGCCCTGAAGCTTGCTGTATCCGCTCTGCTGCGCCTCGAGGCCCATCCAGATCCAGGCGACCCCGAGTTCAACCAGTTCCCGCATCTTGTACTTGGAGATCGCGTTCGCCGACGAGAACACGTAGAGCGACCAGGCCTTGCCCTTCTCTTTCATCTGTTCGAGCAGTTCCATGGCGCGCTCTTTGTAGAGCAGGAAGTTCTCGTCCATGACGAAGAACGACTTGACGCCCAGGCGTGATTCGGCGTCGCACATCGCATGGAAGATCTCCGAGCCCTTCTCGAAGAAGTTCGTCACCTTGCCCTTGCCGCCAAAGAACGCCGACGTCGTGCAGAAGTTGCAGCCCATCGGGCAGCCAACCGACGGAATAATTGTCGCCGCCGGGCTTCCGCCCCCCTGTGGTCCCCGGAGGCCCATGATGCTGAATCCGAAGGACGATGGAATCACGGGATGGTTCACCGGGGCGGTCGGATCCTCGCCGAGGAAGGACCGGAACCACGACACGCCCTCGCCCTTGACGATATGGTCGGCATCAATCATGTGCTGGATGCCGGGGATGGCGGTGACGTGGCCGCCCACGACGATCGTCGATTTCGGGGAATGTTCGCGGACGAGCCGGCACATCTCGCGGATCTTGCCGACATTCACGATAATGCCCGACAGGCCGACGATGTCGTACTCGTGGGCCTTCAGCTCCTCGACGAACCGTTCGCGGGTGGGGAAGTCGAGCACGGCGCATGGCGCCGAGATGTTGTGCTGGATGAAGATGATGCCCCAGGAACGGTGGAACAGGCGAAGAGAGAACGGGCCCTGCTCACGCGTGACCTGGTTGTGGTAGAGCTCCATCGGATTGATCGCTCGGCTCCCGAACTCATCGTCCTGGGCGTATGGCCCGAACACGGAAGACAGAAGAATGCGCGCCTGCGTGCCTTTGGGATGTTGCGGCGTTGGGCCCGGGGTCTTTCTGGAGTTCGGCGTTATCTCGGAAACGGTTGCACTGGCATCTTTCTGATGAGGCATGAACACAAGACCTTTCCTGAAGTCCGACCTTCTGGCGGGAAGCGGACTGGGGCACTCTCCACTTCGCTTTGAAATGGGAGGATCAACTCATTATCATACGCCCATTCGAGCGGCAGCAGCGCATCGCCCAAGCGCGGGGCCGCGAACGATCGTTCGGTATTGCGGGCTGCGCGTTCAGGCCAACGTCAATCCCCACGCGGTCTTCAAATCAACCACGTCACCCCGGCGGACCAATTCGCGCGCCTCGTCCAGCGAAAAGGTCTGCGCGCGAATGTCCTCGTCCTCGTCCTTCTCTGCGGCGGGTCCGTCCGGACTCGGGGCATGAAGCCCGGTGAGGCGGTAGAAGCTCATCTGTTCGGTGCAAATGCCCGGCGTCGGATACCACGAACCGGCGAACTCGACAGTCGCGGGCACCAGTCCGATTTCTTCTTCGCACTCGCGGGCGGCTGCGGCGGCGGGATCCTCGCCGGGCTCAACGCCACCCGCGGGCAGTTCCCAGATCCACCGATCGAGCGCGTAGCGGTACTGTCGGATCAGGACGATGTGGGTGCTATCGACCAGCGGCAGCAGGACGACCGATCCCGGATGGCGCACGATCTCCAGGGTGACCGTGCGGCCGTTGGGAAGCGTGACGCGATCGGCGGTCACGGTGAAGACACGCCCCTCGAACGCGGTCGTTTGTGACAGGCGCGTTCCTTGTGGTTCGTTCATGAGACGTGTGCCTTATCGGGGTTCGGGATTCGAAATCTCGTTCGGGCACGGCATGCCGTGCCCCTACGCATCTCTACCGTCTACTGACTACGGACGCCGCGCTTCTGTCCCCTGTCTCCTATGTCTCAACTCTCGCCTCGAAGCGCTCGACGATGTCGTCCAGCACATCCTGCAGATCCTGGGGAAGCGGCGCAATGAATTCCATCCGTCTCCCCGGGTCGGACGGGTGCGTGAAGGCCAGTCGCATCGCGTGCAGGAACGGCCGATCGAGCCGCAACACCGGCCGCAGATGACCGGGAACATGGCGCCGCACGCCGCCGTAGACCGAATCGGCCACAATCGGGTGTCCGATGGCACTCAAGTGGACGCGAATCTGGTGCGTCCGCCCCGTCGCGATGGCGACATGCAGGTACGTCACGCCGCGCATGAACCGGGCCTTCGTCACCCGCGTCACCGCCGACCGGGCGCGTTTCGCCCTCGCCGACATCTTCTTGCGATCGTTCGGGTCGCGGCCGATGTCGGCCTCGATGCGCCGGCCCTGCTGCACCTCGCCCCAGACCAGCGCCACGTATTCCTTTTCGACTTCACGGTCCTGGAACTGCCGCGACAGTTCCTGGTGGGCGGCGTCGTGCTTGGCAACCACCATCACTCCCGACGTGCCCTTGTCGAGGCGATGCACGATGCCCGGACGAAGCTCTCCGCCCACGCCACTCAAATCGTCCACGTGGTGCAGGAGGGCGTTGACCAGTGTGCCGGCCGCATGGCCTGGCGCCGGATGGACCACCATGCCGGCCGGCTTGTTCACGACGATGACGTCGTGATCCTCGAACAGCACGTCGATCGGCAACGCCTCCGCCACAGGGATGGCGGGCGATGGCTCAGGGACGTCAACGATCACCACCTCTCCGGCTCGCACCTGATGATTCGGGCGGGCGGGCTTGTCGCCGAGGCGGATCTGGCCTTCCTTGATGAGGCGCTGTATCTGGGAACGCGACTGCCCGGGCACCAGCGCGACGACAAACTGGTCCAGGCGCTGGCCAGCCTGCTCGGCGTCCACGGTGAGTTCAAAATGCTGCATAGTCGGCTTCAGCGGCCGCGCTTCCGCGACGCACCAGCCGCCGGGGCCTTCGCCGGAACGGGCTCGCTCTGCCTGCGGCGCATCAGAATCATCAGCATGATGATCGCCAGCGGCGCGAGTCCCATCGAGATCACCTGAGAGGTCGACCACCCGAACGTCGACCCCCGTGGATCACCGCGGACGAACTCGATCGCAAACCGCGAGACGGCGTACAGCAGGATATAGAACCAGAACGTCCGGCCGCTGAACTTCCGCCCGCGCCGTTCCGTCGCCAGCAGGAGGATCAGGATCACGAATTCCGCGGCCGCGTCGTACAGTTGCGTCGGGTGCAGCGCCACATGGAGCGGTGTCCCGACGTTGGCCGCCGCAAACGGATCGCTGAATGTGATGCCCCAGGGCAGCGAGGTCGGCGTCCCATAGCAGCAGCCCGCGAGCAGGCACCCCATCCGGCCGACCACGTGCCCGAGCGCGATGCCCGGCGCGATGGCGTCGGCCGTGGCCCACACGGGCAGGCGGTGGCGCCGCATGTACCAGAGGCCCACCAGAAACGCCAGCACCAGCCCGCCATAGAAGACGCCACCCGATCGCGCGAGTGTCCACAATTCAGCGGGTTGCCGCCGGAAATAGTCGAAATCAACGATGAGCAGCAGCGCCTTCGCGCCGACCAGGGCCGAGATGATGATGTAGATCCCGAGATCCAGCACGCGGTCGCCGTCGAGGCCGGCGCTCCGCGCTCGCCTCACGGTGACGTATAACGCGAGCAGATACGCCGCAGCCAGCAGCACGCCGTAGCTGTAGACGGTCAGTGGTCCGAGTTCAAGAAGTCGTGGATACATGCCTGCCCGTCCTCATCATATCGATGATCATTGCAATGACGCCAAGCGTGATCGCCGAATCGGCCACGTTGAACGCCCAGAAGTGCCAGGAGCCGAAGACCACGTCCACGAAATCGACCACGCTTCCGAGGGCCAGCCGGTCGATCAGATTGCCGATGGCGCCCGCCAGAATCATCACCAGGCCGAACCGCGCCACCCGGCCGTCGCCGGACCCGTGGGCCGCGTAGACGGCGATCCCGATGAGCGCCGCGGTGGCCACCAGCGCGAGGATGGCCGCCTTGTACGGAAAATCCACGCCATTCAGAATCCCGAACGCCGCTCCCGAATTGCGGACGTGCGTGAGGTTCAGGATTCCGGAGACGATCGGCACGGAGTCGAAGATCGGAACGTGCGCGCGCACAAGCGCCTTGGTGATCTGGTCGACGACGACAATTCCGGCCGCTACAGAAACCTCGAGCCTGTGACGCCGGAAGATGTCGCCGCAGCAGACCGGATCGACAGCTGAGTTCACCGGGCAGACGCCCCCAGAGCGTCCTCGCACCTCGGGCACACGCCTTCACGGCCCGGGGCACTCGAGACGGCCGGCACGTACCGCCAGCAGCGATCGCACTTCGTACCCGCTGCGCGCGACACGAAGATGTGCAGCGAGCTGCCTTCACTCTCGACGTAGACGGAGCCCTCGGACGGCGCGCAGCCCGGGACGGGCGCGGTGGTCTGGTCATCGACCTGCGACGTGATGAAGAGCGTCGGGAGGTGCTCCCAGTGGCTGGTCAGCAGCTCGTGAATCGGTCCGACGCCGCGCAGATGAACCGCGGCTTCGAGCGACTGGCCGATGCCCTTTGACTGCCTGAGTTTCTCCAGTTCGGCGTTGACCGCGGCCCGCACTTTCAGCAGGCGCGACCATCTGACGACCAGCGCCTCGTCGGTGACGAGATCGGCGGCCTTGGGAAACTCCGCCAGATGCACCGACTCTTCGCGCTCGCCCGGCAAATGCTTCCAGTATTCCTCTGCCAGCACGGGCAGCACCGGCGCGACGAGTCGCGCCAGTCCGTCGGCGATCGCGAACATCGCGGTCTGGGCCGATCGGCGCGGGCGCGCGTGGGCCGCCAGCGTATAGACGCGATCCTTGGAGACGTCCACGTAAAAGGCGCTCAAATCCACCGAGATGAACGCGTTGAGCGCCTGGAAGATCGCCGGGAAATCGTAAGTTTCGTACGCGGCGCGAATCTCGGCGGCCACCTCACCGAAGCGCGCCATCGCAAAACGATCCACCTCGTCGAGGTCGGCCGGCGCCACCCGGTCGGTCGCCGGATTGAAATCGGCAAGATTGGCCGCGAGGATGCGCAACGTGTTGCGCAGCTTGCGGTACGCCTCGACCACGCGCGCCAGGATCTCCGGACCGAAGCGGACCTCTTCGCGGAAGTCCACGCTGGCCACCCAGAGCCGCAGAATTTCAGCCCCGCTCTGCTTGATCACCGTCTCTGGCGGGATGTCGTTGCCGAGCGACTTCGACATCTTCTTGCCTTCGTCGGTCACCACCATGCCATGAATCAGCACCTGCCGGTACGGGGCGTGATCGCGCGTGCCAAGGCCGACCAGGAGCGAACTCTGGAACCAGCCGCGGTACTGATCGTTTCCCTCGAGGTACAAATCGGCGGGCCAGCGAAGTTCCGGATGAACGGCGAGCACCGCCTCGTGGCTGGACCCCGAGTCGAACCACACGTCGAGGATGTCCTGCTCGCGCTCGAAGGCGGTCGCGTGACACGAGGGGCACTCGAATCCAGGCGGCACGAACTCGGCTGTCGGATGTTCGTACCAGGCCTCCGCCCCGTCGTGTTCGAACACCGTTGCCGCACGCTCGATCAGTTCCGGTGTCAGTATCGCGATGCCGCATTGCGTGCACGTGAGCGCGGGGATCGGCACGCCCCAGGACCGCTGGCGGGAGATGCACCAGTCGGGCCTTCCCGCAAACATGCCCTTCATCCGATCGCTGCCCCACGCGGGGAACCACTGGACCGCGTCGACTTCGGCGATGGCCCTGGCGCGCAGACCCGTATCGTCCATGCCGATGAACCACTGCGACGTCGCCAGGAAGATCACGGGATGGTGGCAACGCCAGCAATGCGGGTACGAGTGATCGACCCGGGCCTTCTTCCAGAGGCGTCCCGCGTCAGCCAGCGCATCCTCAACCTGAGGGTTGGCCTCGAATACGGTAAGCCCGGCGAAGCGGTCCACCTCGGCCAGGAAGCGCCCGTCGTCTCCGACGGGCGCGTAGATCTCCAAGCCGTACCGTACCCCGGTGTGAAAGTCGTCTGCGCCATGGCCCGGTGCCGTGTGCACGACTCCCGTGCCGGTGTCGAGCGTGACGTAGTCGGCGAGCACGCCGAGCGATCCTCGTTCGTACAGCGGATGCCGGAATTTCAGGTGCTCGAACGCCGTGCCGGGCATGCGCGCGATCGCCTCGGCAAACGGCCGCCCAAGCTCGGTCGACAACTGGTCGGCCAACGCTTCGGCGACGACGACCACGCGGCCTTCGAACGGATACGCGGCGTACATCGCTTCGGGGTGGAACGCCAGCGCGAGGTTGGATGGAATCGTCCACGGCGTGGTCGTCCAGATGAGCGCGGATACGGCGTGGCCCTTCAGTTCCGGCACGCGCGAGCCCAGCTCGGCCCGCGACTCGTCCATCAGCGGGAACTCGACGTAGATCGACGGCGACGTGTGATTCTCGTACTCCACCTCGGCTTCGGCCAGCGCTGTGCGGCAGTGGATGCACCAGTGCACAGGCTTCTTGCCCTTGTACACCATGCCCCGCTCGACAAACCGCCCGAGCGCCCTCACGATCGCCGCCTGGTAGCGGAAGTCCATCGTCAAGTACGGATCGTCCCAGTCGCCGAGCACGCCGAGGCGTTTGAACTGCGCGCGCTGGATGTCGACGAAGCGGGTCGCATACTCCCGGCACGCGCGGCGCAGATCGGCCACGCTCATCTCCGCCTTCCGCTTGCCCAGCTCGCGGACGACTTTCAACTCGATGGGCAGGCCGTGACAGTCCCAGCCCGGGACGTACGGCGCGTCGTAGCCCATCATCGATCGCGACCGGACAACGATGTCCTTGAGCGTCTTGTTGAGCGTCGTGCCCAGATGAATGTTGCCGTTGGCGTAGGGCGGGCCGTCGTGCAGGATGAAGACCGGCGCGCCCCTGCGCTTGTCGCGCAGCTTGCGGTACAGGCCGATGGCGTCCCAGTCGGCCAGCATCTGCGGTTCGGTGACCTGCAGGTTGGCCTTCATCGGGAAACCCGTCTTGGGCAGATTGAGCGTGTCTTTCCAGTCGGACATGGTGAATCTCTATTCTATAATGGCCGCACCGCATGACACGTGCTGTCTTCTTCGACGTTGATTTCACGCTGATCTATCCGGGGCCAACCCTCCAGGGCCAGGGCTACCAGTTCTTCTGCGCGCGCCATGGCGTGAGGGTGGATCCGTCGCTATTCCGTGCCGCAGTCGCGTCTTCGGCGCCGATCCTCGACGAAGTCAAGCAACACAACTACGACGCGCAGCTGTTTGTCGACTATACACGGAGCATCATCGAACAGATGGGCGGCACGGGCCCGGCCACGCAGGATGCCGCGCGTGACATCTACCAGGAATGGGCCGAGTGCCACCACTTCTTCCTGTACGACGACGTCGAGCCGGCGCTGAAGCGGCTGGCTGAGGCCGGAATCCGGATCGGGCTCATTTCGAACACGCAGCGTCCGCTGGAGGAATTCTCGGCGCACTTTGCTCTGGGAGGCCTCATCTCGGCGGCGGTGTCGTCGGCCGAGCACGGCTTTCTCAAGCCCCATCGGTCCATTTTCGACGCGGCGCTGGCGGCGCTTGACGTTGTCCCGGGCGACGCGGTGATGGTCGGCGACAGCGTGAAGCACGATATCGAGGGCGCCCGCCAGGCAGGCATGCGCGCGGTGCTGGTGCGCCGATCGGGCGTCGGCTTGTCGAGCCCGCTGCAGCGATCGCTCGGTCCGGGCTACGAGGACGTGCCGGTAATCGCGTCCTTGCTGGAGCTGCCGGACCTGCTGCTGTCGTCACCTGGATCCGGATCAGTGCATGGAGCGAGGTCGAATGACTGAAGCACGCATCTCGCGCATGACGATCCGCGCTCTCCATACCTTCGACGAGTTTCGCCAGGTGATGGCTCTGGAGAGCGAGATCTGGGGATATGACGATCCGGAGGACGCGGTCGGGATTCCGATGTTCGTGATCACGCTGAAGCGCGGCGGCATCCTGCTCGGCGCCTTCGAGGGCGCCCGACTTGTGGCCTTCGTGTATTCAATCGCCGGGATCAAGCACGGCCGGCCGATGCAGTGGTCGCACATGCTCGGTGTGCTGTCTGAGTACCGTGGAACCGGCGTCGGGCGCGAACTGAAGATCGAGCAGCGACGGATCTCGATGGAGATGGGCCTCGACCTGATGGAGTGGACGTATGATCCCCTGCAGACCGTCAACGCGCATCTCAACTTTCGCCGGCTGGGCGTGGTCGTCGAGGACTACGTCGAGAACGTCTACGGCGAGTCGAGCAGCGTGCTGCACCGGGGCAATCCGACCGACCGGTTCGTCGCGCAGTGGTGGATGCGGACGCCTCGGGTCGAGCAGGCCGTTGCCGCGCCCGACGAGACGGCGGCCGGCGCGCTGACCTGGAGAGAGGGCTGGGACCGCGCGCTGCCCGCGAACGTCGTGAAGAGGCGGGACCGATGGACCGCGTGCGAAGGCGTGACGCTCCGCGCGGACGCGCCGTGGCTGACCGTCGTGGTTCCCGGCGAGTTCACCGAGATGTTGACCGGCGATCCCGGGCTTGCCAAATCGTGGCGCTTCGCGACCCGCGACCTCTTCAATCACTACCTCCAGCGCGGATACGCGGTGGTGGATTTCGAGCGCCACGCGGATCGACAGCAGGGCCGCTACCTGCTCACCAACACGAATCGGTGACGGAGAAGCAGCCCGCGTGGGCCGCGGGATCCATCCCGGGCGCCGTAGGGGCACGGCATGCCGTGCCCGTCCTATCCCGGCGGCCAGGCCATCGGACGCCCGCCGAGCACGTGCAGGTGGATGTGGAGCACCGTCTGGCCGGCCTCGGCGTTGCAGTTGAACACCGTGCGATAGCCGCGCTCGGCGACGCCGAACTCGCGGGCGAGCGCCGCCGCACGGGCGTGCATCCGGCCGATCAACGGTTCGTCGTCTGGCGTGACGTCGTTAAGCGTGCTGATGTGTTTGCGCGGCACGATCAGGACGTGGACGGGCGCCTGCGGATTGATGTCGTGGAACGCGATCAGCGCGTCATCCTCGAAGATCTTCCTGGCGGGCAACTCGCCACTGATCACGCGGCAGAACAGGCAATTCATACGTTCCTCCAGGTCCGGCGCGCGACCGCCACCCGCGGGATGCCGGCCAGATCGTCGCGCAATGCTACCACTGCCAGATGCGGTTCGGCCGTGATGATCTCCTGCACGCCGGACGCCTGCCCGTCGCCAAATTCGAAGATGAGCCATCCGCCAGGCACGAGTCTGCTGGCGGCCATTGGCACGAGCCGCCGAATCAGGTCGAGCCCGTCGGGTCCGGCGTCCAACGCGAGCCGCGGTTCGTAACCCAGGATCTCCGGCTGCAGTGAAGCCAGATCCGCTGTCGGGATATAGGGCGGGTTCGACACGATGCAGTCGAACGGCCCGGCGGTCGCCTGGAGGAGTTCACATCGCAGGAGCGAAACGCGGTGTCGTACGTCGTGGCGGCTGATGTTTCGAGCGGCAATCGTAAGCGCGTCGGCCGACACGTCGGTCGCGACGACACGCGCCTCGGGCAGCGAGTGCGCCAGCGAGACAGCCAGACAGCCGCTGCCGGTTCCGACGTCGGCGATGCGGACGTAACACCCGACCGCGTGGGTCTGCAAAACGCGGCTTTCCAAGACGTGTTTTGCCGGCCCTTCGGCGAGCTCAGGACCGCCCCGAGCAACGTCGAGGGGCGGCTTGCGTGAGCGGGGACGCGGAGGAACCGTCGTCTCGCTGGCTCGAGGCCGCGCATCCGGGGTGACACGCGCCAGCGCCTCCTCGACGATGAACTCTGTTTCGGGCCGCGGGATCAATACGCCCGGTCCAACCTCGATGTCGAGGCCCCAGAACTCGCGGTGGCCTGTGATGTAGGCGGTCGGCTCGCGACGCTCGCGGCGCTGAACGAGCGGGTTGTACCGGTCGACAAATCCTGCCGGGGTTGGCTCACGCCAGTTGGTGACGAGTTGCGCCCGCTCCCATCCGCCGAGGGCGTGTCGAGCCAGCACTTCCGCGTCAATCGCCGCCTCGGCCGGATGGATGCCGGCGCGTTCGAGGCGCTGCCTGGCCTGCTGGATGATCGCGTGCAGTGTATTGGTAGCGTTCATCCCGTTGCATCTGGCGGGCGCGATGAATCGCGCCCCTACGACTCGCTCACCGTCGTGACTTCCTTCAACTGTTCGGCGTTGTAGTGCGTGATCACCTCGTCAATCAGTTCGGTCACGTTGCCGTCGAGCACGTCCATCAGCCGATGCGTCGTGAAGTTGATCCGATGATCGGTGATGCGGCTCTGCGGGAAGTTGTACGTCCGGATCTTCTCCGACCGCTCTCCGGTACCGACCTGGCTGCGCCGATCCTTGGCGATGGCTTCCTGCTGCTTGCGCATCTCCATTTCGTAGAGCCGCGCCCGCAGCACCTTCATGGCCTTCGACCGGTTCTTGATCTGCGACTTCTCGTCCTGCTGCGAGACCACCAGTCCCGACGGGATATGCGTGATTCGCACAGCCGAGTACGTCGTGTTGACGCTCTGGCCGCCGGGGCCGCTCGAGCAGAACGTGTCGATGCGGAGGTCCTTCGCGTCGATCGCCACGTCGACTTCCTCGGCCTCCGGCAAGACGGCCACGGTCGCCGTCGACGTATGGATTCGGCCGCTCGCCTCGGTCGCCGGCACGCGCTGCACCCGGTGCACGCCGCTTTCGTACTTCAACCGGCCGTACACGAGCTTGCCTTCGATGCTTGCGACGACTTCCTTGGTGCCGCCGATGCCGTTCTCGCTGGTCGAGAGGACCTCGACGCGCCAGCCCTGCCGTTCCGCATAACGGCTGTACATCCGGAACAGGTCCGCCGCAAACAACGCCGCCTCGTCGCCGCCGGTGCCCGCTCGAATCTCCAGCACGACGTTCTTGGAATCGTTCGGGTCCTTGGGCACGAGCAGGACTTTGATTTCCGCGATCAGCACCTCCGCTCTCGCCTTGAGTGGCGGCACTTCCTCGAGTGCCATCTCGCGCATCTCCGCGTCATCGGTCCTGGCCAGTTCCTCCGCCTGGGCGATTTGCGCGGTGACGCTCCTGTACTCGCGAAAACGTTCGACGACGGGCTCGATCTCCGCCAGCGCCTTGGCGTTGATCCGGTACTGGCCCGCGTCCGACTGCACCCCTGGCGATCCCAGCATCGCGAGCAGTTCCTCGTATCTCGCTTCGACCGAATTCAGCTTATCGAGCATTCCCGATCCTCATCAGAAGCAAGGAGCTTCTTAGTTCTTCCTTCTTACTTCTGTCCCCGCGCTAGCCACCCGACACCGGCGGCAGGAAGACCACCTCGTCCCGCTCGGCCAGCACCCGGGTGAATCGCGCGTACTCCGCGTTGACGGCTGCCGACAAGGCTGACCGGTGCGGCGCCATCGCCGGGAACTCCGAGGCAAGCGCGTTCCAGGCCGATTCCACCGTGGCGCCTTCTGGCACCTCTCGCACCAGATCGGCCGTCCCGGCGATGTCCCGCAGCCGCGCGAACAGGCGAATCGTTATCTGCATGCGCGTTCGTACGCAATCTGCCGAGCCGCCGAATCCGCCGGGTCGGCTGTCGCGCCCTCAATCCACGCCTCGCCGCCTTCAAAGACCTCGCGCTTCCAGATCGGCGCAATCTGCTTTACGCGTTCGATCGCGTAGCGGCAGGCCTGGAACCCTTGGGCGCGATGCTCCGCGGCCGCCGCAATCGCGACACTGATCTCTCCCGGCCGCAGCGTCCCAATCCGATGATGCAGCGCCAGCCGCGTCCCAGGCCAGGCAAGGGCGATCTCGGACGCGATGATCTCAAAGGCCCGCACGGCCAGAGGCTCGTAGGCCTGGTACTCCAACTGGACGACGCGCCGGCCGAGGTTCTCGCCCCGAACCGCTCCGAGAAACGTCACGATGGCCCCGTGCCGGCCGGGCGGCTGGTCGGCGCTCTCGGTGATCGACCCCACGAGTGCCGCAAGGTCGAGTGCGTCGCGAGTGATGCCCAGCAGCGTCTGCGGCATTGGAGTCAACACTTCAGTATAACCGCGCAGCCCCGTTCCAGAAGTGATTCAGGACCCCCACCCCCCGGCCGGCTGCGGCGCCATGACGAATGGCTCCCTCGACGTAGGATTGGGCCAGCGGAACGGCCTCCGCAATCGTCCTGTTGAGCGCCAGGTGTGCCGCGATGGCGGCTGCAAACGTGCACCCTGTGCCGTGCGTGTTCGTCCCCGGCACACGCACGTGACGGAATTCGGTCAGGTCGTGGCCGTCAAACAGCACATCAACGACGTCGGCGGTCGACAGGTGCCCGCCCTTGACGACCACGGCGGCTGGTCCCATGTCATGAATCCGCCTCGCCGCCGTCCGGCTGTCCTCCACGCTCCGGATGGTAATGCCGGTCAGGACCTCCGCTTCCTCCGTATTCGGCGTGACCACCGCGGCGCGCGGCAGCAGCTGCCTACGCACGGCATCGACGGCGTCGCGGGCCAGCAGGGCGGCGCCGCTTTTCGAGACCATCACCGGGTCGACCACGAGGTTGATCAGTCCGAGCCGCGCCACCGCGTCGGCGACTGCGTAAACGATCGCGGCGGTCGCCAGCATGCCTGTCTTGACCGCGTCGACGCCGATGTCGTTCGCGACGGCCTCGATCTGCGCCGTGATGATGTCGCAGGGAAGCGGCAGCGCGGCGGTCACTCCGAGCGTGTTCTGCGCGGTGATGGCCGCAATCGCGCTCGTGCCCCACACCCCGTGCGCGGCGAACGTCTTCAGGTCGGCCTGGATGCCGGCTCCGCCCCCCGAATCACTCCCGGCGATTGTCAGTGCCTTCTTCATACGCTAGAATCCGAGATGACATGACCAATGCGTCTTTGCTGAATGCCGTCACTGACCGGTTGGCGCCGCCGTCTTCGCGCGCCATTCTTGTCGCCAGTGTTCTGTTCATCACGGTGTTGACCGCGGCCGCCGCCCAGGTCAGCCTTCCGTTGCCGTTCACTCCCGTGCCGCTGACGCTGCAGCCGATGATCGTGCTGCTCGGCGCAGCCGCGCTTGGGTCCCGGCTGGGTGTCGCCAGCCAGATGCTCTACCTGGCGGCCGGCGCGGCGGGGCTTCCGGTATTTGCCGCGTCGCCGGTGCTTCCGCAGGGCATCCTCCGGCTCGTCGGTCCCACTGGCGGGTTCCTGCTGAGCTACCCGCTCGCGGCGTGGGTAACAGGCCGGCTTGCCGAGCGCGGATTTGATCGCCGCTACCTGACATCGGTGGTGGCCATGGCCGCCGGTCTCGCCATCATCTTCGCTGGCGGAGTTGCGATGCTCACACTACAGTTCGCCCCCGCGATGGGTGGAGGCGCGCTGTCGGCCGCACTCGCCGCCGGCTGCTATCCGTTTGTCGCCGCCGACCTGGTCAAACTCCTGATCGCCGCGACCATCCTGCCGGGTATCTGGAAGGTGCTCGGGCGCTAGCGTCTACTTGCTCACGAAGATCAGGAAGAACTGGTACGGGAGAAACGTCTCTCGCCGCGCCAGTTTCAGTCCCGCCGCTTCGGCATCACGCACGATCAGGTCCGGATCGACGCGCTCGTCGAGCGGCGGGCCGGGGCCCAGGCCATCCTTCCGGAAATCCACGACGCCGACGCGTCCCTGCGGCTTCAACGATCGCGCCAGGTTCCGCAGCAGCGGCACGGGGTCGTTGATCTCGTGGTACGTGTCCACGACCAGGACCGCATCGATCTTGCCTGCCGGTAGCCGCGCGTCCGATTCGGTCCCAAGCACCGGTTCCACGTTGCGAAGGCCCTCGCGCGCGATGCGGCGCCGGGTCGCTTCGAGCATCAGGCGCTGGATGTCCTCGGCATAGACCTTTCCGTTCGGGCCGACCCGTCGCGCCAGGCGAATCGTGAACCAGCCGCCGCCTGCCCCCAGATCGGCGACTACCGACCCGTCGGCGATGCCGAGCGCATCCATGATTGGCCCCGGCATCTGCCAGAGATCGCGGTCCGGTCCCTCGAGCAAGCCGAGATTTTCGGGCGGAAACAATCGGCCGTGCCGCACGCCGCCCTGCGCCCCGAGCGATCCCCCGCCGGCAGCGAGAAGCGCGACGGCCGACAACATTGCTGCGAGCCGTATCCTGCTGAACATGAACGGGTTAATCCATCATCTGGAATCGGTATATACTCTGGCCTCATGTTACCAGAATTCTTTTCGAGCATGCTTGAACTCATCGTCAAGACGTCGTCTGAACTGCCCCCCGACGTTCGCGCGGCCATGAAGACCGCTACCGATCTGGAACCCGCCGCGACGCGCGCCGGCCAGGCCCTGTGCATCATCAACGTCAACATCGATCAGGCTGCCGACGTCGAAGGCGCCATCTGCCAGGACACCGGCATGCCGACCTTCGAAATCCACGCGCCGCGAGAGGCGGATCAACTGTGGATGGCAGAGGAAGTCCGGAAGGCGATTGCGGAAGCCACGAAGCGCGGGAAGCTGCGTCCGAACTCGGTCGATTCCATCACTGGCAAGAACTCCGGCAACAATCTCGGTCTCGGCACACCGGTCATCCACTTCAATCAGTGGCCGTCGGCTGGCGAGATCGAGGTCAAGCTGGTCCTCAAGGGCGGCGGCTGCGAGAACTGTAACGCCCAATATGCGGTGCCGGTCGAACTGGCAAATCTGGGCCGCGCGGACCGGAATCTCGAGGGTGTTCGCAAGTGCATTCTTCACGCCGTGTGGCAGGCACAGGGCAAAGGGTGCGCGCCGGGCGCCATCGGTGTGTGCATCGGCGGCGATCGCGCCAGCGGATACGCCGGCGCGAAGGCGCAGCTGTTCCGGACGCTCGATGACGTGAATCCGGATCCGCAATTGGCCGAACTCGAAGCCACGATCATGGGCACGGTCAACCGGCTTGGCGTGGGCACGATGGGCTTCGGCGGGCGGACGACGCTGATCGGGTGCAAGATCGCGGCGCTCAATCGGCTGCCTGCCTGCTTCTTTGTGTCGATCGCGTACAACTGCTGGGCGTTCCGCCGGCTCGGCGTGGTCCTCGACGCGACGACGGGTGCGATCAAGCGGTGGCAGTATCGCGATCCGGCGAGCCCGATCGTGCCGATGGCGGACAAGGATGGCTTCAAGCGCACCGGGCGCGAAGTCGTGCTGACCGCGCCGCTCACCGAGGCACAGGTCCGCGCGCTCAAGGTCGGCGACGTCCTGCTGCTCAACGGACGCATGTTCACGGGCCGCGACTCGGTCCACGCGTACCTGGCCAAGAACGATCCGCCCGTCGACCTGAACGGCGGCGTGATCTATCACTGCGGGCCGGTGGCGGTGAAGGACGGCGACCGGTGGAAGATGAATGCCGCCGGGCCGACCACCAGCATTCGCGAAGAGCCGTACCAGGCCGACGTCATTCGCAAGTTCGGCGTGCGCGCCATCATCGGTAAGGGCGGCATGGGCGCCAAGACGCTCGACGCCATGAAGGAGTGCGGCGCGGTGTACCTGAGCGCGATTGGCGGCGCGGCGCAGTTCTACGCCCGCTGCATCGAGCGCGTTGACGCTGTGTCGCTTTTCGAATTCGGCGTCCCGGAAGCGATGTGGCATCTGCACGTCAAGGACTTCCCGGTGATCGTGACGATGGATGCGCACGGGAACAGTTTGCACAAGGACATCGAGGCGGAGTCGGGGAAGGAACTGGCGGCGCTGAAAGGTTAACTGGGGACGATTTCAAGACCTGCGTGGGCGACCCTTTTCAAGGGCCGCGAGCACGGGTCTTGAAATCGCATGTCCGGATTCCGGGCTCGAAACGCGAGAGCGAGATTCTTCATGACTGATTCGTCCGCAACGTCCGTGCGCCCGCAGCCGCCGCGCGCCTACCGCTGGCTGGTGCTCGTCTTTATCAGCCTCGCGATGTTCGGCAACTACTACGTCTACGACTGCATCGGGCCGCTGGCGCCCCTGCTCGCCAAGCAGGGCTTTTCGGATGCGAGCATTGGCCTGCTCCAGGCGATCTACAGCTTTCCGAACATCGTGATGGTGCTCATCGGCGGATTCATCATCGATCGGATCGGCACCAAGAAGTCGACGCTGCTGTTCGGCACGATCTGCTTCATCGGGGCGGCCGTCACGGCGTGGCCGGATCTGCCGATGCTGGCGCCGCTCGGCGTGGCCGTCAACGCACTGCTCGCGGTGGCCGGGTCGGCGTTCGACGTGAGCCACGTGCCGCCCACAGTCGCGGTGATGACCGCGGGCCGTCTCATCTTCGGCCTCGGCGCCGAGTCGCTCATCGTGGCGGTGACGACGGCCATCGCGAGGTGGTTCAAGGGCAAGGAACTGAGCTTCGCGTTCGGCATCAACCTGACCATCTCGCGCTTCGGCTCGCTCGCGGCGCAGGTGTCGCCCAGTTGGGCGGGATTCGCCTACGTCACGTGGAAGGGGCCGCTGGTGCTGTCGGTGGCATTCGGCGTCTTCTGCATCGTCGGCGCGCTGCTGTATTGGGGCCTCGAGGCGAACGCGGAAAAGCGCTACGCGCTTGGCAAAGCCGGGAAGACCGACAAGGTCGTGTTCAAGGATCTGTTCGGCTTTGGCAAGTCCTACTGGTTCATCGTCCTCTTGTGCGTCACGTTCTACTCCGGAATCTTCCCGTTCCAGACCTTCGCGCAGAAGTACTTCATTGACGCGCGCGGCACCACACCCGAACTGGCCTCGTGGCTGGTTGGCATGCTCACCGTGTTCGCGATGATCGGGACGCCGACGTTCGGCGCCGTCGTCGACAAGATCGGGAAGCGGGCCTCGCTGATGTTCCTGGGGGCCGCGCTCTTGATCCCGGTGTACGCGATCATCGGCTACACAGGGATTTCCCTCTACGTGCCGATGGCGATGATGGGGATCGCGTTCTCGTTGATACCCGCGGTGATGTGGCCTTCGGTCGCATACGTGGTTGAGGAGCGCAGGCTGGGCACCGCGTACGGCCTGATGACCATGATCCAGAACATCGGGTTGTTCGGATTCAATCTGGCAGTGGGGGCGCTCAACGACTCGGCCAAAGCCGGCGCGGCCAATCCCGCGGGCTACCATGCCGGCATGGTCTGGGCGTTCTCGGGCCTGGGGTTCGCGGCGCTGCTGTTTGCGTTCCTGTTGCGCCGCAGCGAGACCGGCCCGCACGCCCACGGCCTCGAGACGATCAAGGCCTAACAGACCATGGGGACCATGACCAATCGCGCGTGGAAGCTGGCCGCCCGGCCGCGAGGCGTGTTCAAGCCAGAGGATTTCCAGTGGGCCGAAGATCCGCTGCCGGATCTGGCGGATGGCCAGGTGCTCGTGCGCGTCGTGTACCTGTCGCTCGATCCGACCAACCGCGGTTGGGCCAACGCCACCGCAACCTATCTGCCGCCGATTCCGCTTGGCAGTGTCATGCGCGGCTTTGGGCTTGGCGTCGTGGAGGCGTCGCGTCACGCGGCGCTCAGGGCAGGCGACTACGTGCAGGGCATGCTCGGCTGGCAGGTCTACAGCGTGATCGACGGAGCCGCGGTCAGCCGGTTCGAGCGGCAGCCAGGGATTCCGCTCGACGCCTACCCGGCGGTCTTCAGCTACATCGGGGCGACAGCGTATTTCGGTCTGCTCGATATCGGCCGGCCGAAGAAGGGCGAGACGATTGTCGTGTCCGGTGCGGCGGGCGCGGTGGGCTCGCTTGTCGGTCAGATTGGCAGGATCCTCGAGTGCCGCGTCGTGGGCATCGCGGGCAGTGACGAGAAGTGCGCCTGGCTGACCGGCGAGCTCGGCTTCGACGCGGCGATCAACTACAAGCGCGAACCCGTCCTCAGGCGGCTGCGGCAGCACTGCCCCGGAGGCATCGACGTGCACTTCGAGAATGTCGGAGGCGACATTCTCGATGCCGTGCTGGCCCTCATCAACGAGCGCGCGCGGATCGTGCTTTGCGGCCTCATCTCCCAGTACAACGAGTCCATCCCGCCACCCGGACCCCGCTTTATCGGCAACGTGCTCATCAAACGCGCCCGGATCGAGGGCTTCATCATCCTCGACTACGCGGCCCGGTTCCCGGAGGCGTTCGCCGCGCTCGGCAAGTGGATGTCCCAGGGGTTGTTGCGCTACCGCACCGACATCGTCGACGGCCTCGAGCACGCCCCGATCGCGATCAATCGGCTCTTTGCGGGCGGGAACACCGGCAAGTTGCTCGTCCGTGTGTCGGACGACAGGTCGTCCTGAGGCCGCGCCACACAGAAGGCCTTGGCCTTTCTCTCACGGTCATGGGCTGGTGATGGCGTACACCATATCGCCTACAAACCGGCGGAAGGACTCGTTCTCGACAAACTGCTTATAGACCTGTGTGTCGTCCTTGAGCAAGAGCTGCATAACCCTGCCCAGTGCCTGATCGTGGGCCATCCGCGCCGTGTGTGGCGTGTTTTCCTTGGCGTTCTGATAGGCCTGGTCGGCAGCCACTTTGGGTGCGATGTCGTCGCGGATCCGGCGGGCGACCCGATCGGCATCCGTGAAGAGGGTGCCGAACTGTTGGTTGAACGATTCGAGGATACGACTCAGCCGGTCCAACTCTGGCTGGGGCTTGTGGCCGCCAGCATCCGCTGGCACTGGGTCGATCTCGGCATCATCATCCGCCAATGCGATCTTCATGACCTCCTTCTTCTCAACGCGGTAACTGTCCATGTTGATCGCTTCGAGAATACCCCTGGAGAGATCCTCCTCCTTCGGCGCGGGCAGCTTGGGAGTGAGCAGATTGAGCAGGATCGAGAGCTTCTCCCATGCGCTATTTGAATAAGGCATGACCGAGGCCAGAAAGTCATACGTGCGGCAAAAGGCCTTTGCCTTGCCCTTGAATTCCACCTGCTGGTCCTCGTCCAGTCGCACCTTGTAAACGGCGACACACGCGTCAAGAATCGGATCGAGCCTGTCCCGTTCTGCTCCCCCGAGGAACAACTCCACCAACTGCTGCACGTGCTCCGCCGAATACACCTGGGCGCTGTCCAGCGCCGCCTTCAGGTCGTGCAGCTTGTTGGGGTCCGTCTCCTCGCTGAGCAGCGTCGTGCGGTAGTAGTCCTGGAACGCAAACGTAATCGTCTCGGCATTGTTCTGGAAGTCGAGGACGAAGCAGTCGTGCTTCTGCGGATGCGCGCGGTTGAGGCGCGAGAGCGTCTGGACGGCCTGGATGCCGGCGAGCGGCTTGTCCACGTACATCGTGTGCAATAGAGGCTCGTCGTAACCGGTCTGGAACTTCTCGGCGCAAACCAGGAAACGGTAGGGGTCGGTCTGGATCTTCTCCGCTATCTCGCGACTCGGAAAACCGTTCAGCGACGACTCGCTGACCTTGGCCCCGGCGTACTCGTACTCGCCAGAAAAGGCGACGATGGCCCTGTGTGGGCTCTTTCGCTCCTCAAGATAGGTCTTGAACGCGTGGAAGTACTGGATCGCGCGCTCGACACCGCTCGTCACCACCATCGCTCGCGCCTGCCCGCCAATCTTGCCGGCCGCCAGCACGTGATCGTGGAAATGGTCACCCATGATCTCCGCCTTGCGCCGGATCGCGTGGTCGTGGCTCTCGACGTACCTGCGGAGCTTCTTGTTGGCTTTCTTCGCGTCGAATTCCGGATCGTCCTCGACCTTCTTGACGAGCTTGTAGTAACTCTCGACCGGTGTGTAGCACTTAAGCACGTCAAGGATGAATCGCTCCTCGACCGCCTGCTTCATCGTATAGCTGTGAAACGGCCGGTGCTTGACCTTGCCGTCCCCATCCGGCGGCAGCGCCTCACCGAACATCTCCAGCGTCTTGTTCTTTGGCGTGGCGGTAAAGGCGAAGTAACTGGCGTTGGTCAGCATCTTGCGGGCCGCCATGCGCTGCTCGAGCGCGTCGTTCACCGCGTCTTCGGGATCCGCCTCCGCCCGCTCCTCCTCGGTCGCGTCGCCCAGCGCCTTGCTCATGGCTGCCGTCGTCTTGCCGCCCTGGCTCGAATGCGCCTCATCGATGACGATGGCGAAGGTCTTTCCGGCCTCAGTGGCGATTTCGTCGAGGATGAAGGGGAACTTCTGCACCGTCGAGACGATGATCTTCTTGCGTTGCTCGATGAACTTGCGGAGATCGCCTGAATGCTCGGCGTGGCCCACCGTGGCACCGACCTGCATGAACTGTTTGATGGTCCGTTGGATCTGATCGTCGAGGATGCGCCTGTCGGTGACGACAATCACCGAATCGAACACTTCTATGCCGTTGCGTTTGACGCCGACAAGTTGATGCGCAAGCCAGGCAATCGAATTCGACTTACCGCTGCCGGCTGAGTGCTGGATGAGGTAGCGTTTACCAGCGCCCTCCATTCGCACGTCAGCCAAAGCCTCCCGCACGACATCGAGTTGGTGGTAGCGCGGGAAGACCTGGCTGCGTGTCTTCCTGCCCGTCTTGTAGTTCTTGGTCTCCACGATCTGGGCGTAGTTCTCGAGGATATCGGTCAGGCCCGTAGGCGTGAGGACATTCATCCAGAGGTAGCTGGTCTTGAGGCCGAGCGGGTTGGGCGGATTGCCGGCGCCGTCGTTGCAGCCCTTGTTGAACGGCAGAAACCACGAGGCCTTGCCCTTGAGCTCGGGGCACATTCGCACCTCGCTGTCGTCCACGGCCAAGTGGACCACGCAGCGGCCGAACTCGAAGAGCTTTTCGCGCGGGTCGCGGTCGCGGCGGTACTGCTCGACCGCATCTTCAACCGTTTGCTTGGTGAGGCTATTCTTCAGCTCGAAGGTGGCGATCGGCAGGCCGTTGATGAACACACACAGATCGAGCGCGCGGCGCGTCTGGTCGGTGGAGTAGGCGAGCTGCCGCGTGACCGAGAAGCGGTTCTGGGCGTGGAGCGCCGCTGCCTTCTCGTTGCCTTCCGACGGCGTGCCATAAAAGAGGTCGACATGAACCGGCCCGTGATCCACGCCTTTGCGCAGGATGTTGATGACGCCGCGCTTGCCAATCTCGGAGGAGACGCGAGCGAGGAACTTGAGTCGGTTGATGTCATTCGGGTTATCGGCGCCGGCTAATGACAGCTTCTTGAAGGCACTGAGTTGCGTGGCGCGCAGGAACTCGAAGAGTTGCACCACGTCCAGAGCGTGGCTGCGGTCGAAGTCCGTGGGTTGACCCGCCAGGTAGCCAGTGCCGCCGTAGGGCGAAGGTGTCTCGGCCACGACATCCGACGCAGTGACTGGAAGGCCATCCGTGCCGGTCATGTGGCGCATGATGAGAGTTTCGAGGCCCTTCTCGCTCGTATCGGTGGTCATAGTGCGGCTTCCATCAATTACCGATCAACCAACAGGCAACCCCACAAACCCTTGCATTCACTGGCGTTAACAACGACCGCGGCTCTATTGTCCCTTTGTTTGGGGCTTTGTTAAGCCTCGGAATCGTAAGCCGTCTAAACAAAGCCCAATCCTCTGAGCTGCCAGTACTTGCAGCGACATTGCTCGGTGCGGGTCGGGTTCAGTCATGGTTTCTCGCTTTGTTACACGCGAGGACAGCCGCCGTCAACCAGTCGCCTCCTCGTCGGTTGGCTCGGTGTCGTCACTCAAGCCGTCTGCATCGTCGGCGCCGAGCACGGTGGCGGCGGCATCGGATTCAGGTTCTTCTGGCAGTCGCGCCGCTGCCTCGCGCACGTCGAGTTTGCCGGTCACAACGTCAGCAATGAGCCGAGTGCGGTACTCGCGCAGAAGGTCGATCTCGCGGCTGAGGCGGGAAATCGTTTGCTGGAACTGCCTCAATTCGACGTCCAAGCAATCCGCAATGGCTCTCTGCTCGGAGGATGGTGGAAAAGCGAGACGGTGCCGCCGGAGCTTCTCGGAGGTCAGATGGGCGATAGTGTTCTCGTTGCCGTCGGCGGAAAATACCCCGCGCGTGGCCGCGACCTGCAATTGGTAGAAGAGGTAGCGGGGATAGTCACGATTGACGTCAAGGCTGCGAATGCGGTGAAGGGCCTTCTGAAATCCGCATAATGGTAGTTGCCCGTTCCAGAATGCGCAGCGTCCGACCTGCCCACCTTCGCAAACCAGTAGATCACCTCTTTGTAGCGTGTAGCGTGAATACTCCGCAGGCGGAATATCCATCGTTGGCAGGTGATCGACCACGACTCTGTCCCATTGCACATCCCGGTTCCTCAGATACGAGACCGGATAGCGGCCGAGATTCCGTCCTCCATCCAGCATCTTCCCTAGTTCAACCGAATACCGCATTCGGAGACTGATGGTCTCCCAATGCCGTGGAATGTCGCCAATCCAGGGAATGCCGGACGATTTGAGCGGTACGGAGGGGTCCAGCCCGCGGGTGACCGAGCGGTGGATGATGGCCTGCTTCTGTTCGGCGAGCAGTGCAATCACCTTGCGCTTCGCTCGGACTGCCCGATCCAGCCGGCCGTTCGCCCAGCCCAGAAACCGCACGATCGCGGCCTGCTCCGGAAGTGGCGGTGTTGCGACCATCGTGGCGAGAAAGCTGTTGTCGTACAGCCTAAGGAACCCGGCGCTCCCGGTTCCGAGGCCAGTCGATTCGCGTCGAAAGTAGTCGCGATACGGCGCAATCCGCAGCAACGCCCCCAGGTAGTCCATCGATATTGGAACTCTCGGTTCAAACACTGAGTAGTCGGGACTGACGAGGCCACCAAGGCTGGAATTGAAAATCAGGCCGTTATTTGCTTGCAGACGATTGACCACGAGTTGGCCCACCCGAACCAGCTTGAATCCGATCGTGGTGGCCCCTTGCGGTGGCCTTGAGAAGTGCTCCGCATAGACGACGATTCCGTGGTCGCGCCGTAATGACAGCAGTGTCTCAAGTCCGGTCGACGAACGTTGGTCGATGGGCCGCAGGATTCGTTTCAGGCGCATCGGCTGCCAGTGTCTGGGCACCCGGCCGAGCCACGGCAGTCCCGACTCCTTGTATTCCGGGTACGGCTTGAGGTCGGCGATCATGGCTTGACGCTCTCGTCAGTGCCCCTGAGGCGGTCGGTCCGATCGGCGATCATCAATTGTTCGCGGACGAGTTCGGCGCGACGCTCGAAGCGGTCGCCGGTCGAGCCGAATTCTGAACGCACAGCGTTCACATTTGGAACAACCGAGAATGATGTCTGCACGAGCTTGAGGTTCGGTTCATCGTGCTCTGTAGCTACCTGGGCGCAGGCATCTTCTATCTGCGGCGGCAAGTGGTAGTATGTCCGACCCCATTCATGGCGCCGTGCGTCACAATTTCCGTCCGACCAGCGAGGCAGCGGTCGGCTACGGAAACTGGAGGCGGCGGAACCGCAGCCGAACTTCCCACCGGGATGCCTCGTCAACGCGGAGAGTAACCGCGTGTGGCGAGCGGCCTGCGCGAATCGGACAAACTCGAGGGACGCCGTCACCCTCAGCCTCGCTGTCTGTTCTGCCGGGTTGGCTCTTCTGCTGCCGGCTCCGGCGCGTTGAGCGCATAGAACTCGTGTAGTTTGGCGGCGAGCACGTTCTTGTCAGGCAGTTGGGTGCGGTACTCAGCCACGAGCGCGGGTGAGAGCGAACGACTGAGGGCGTACTCGACCACCTCGCTGTCCTTTGAGGCGCATAGCAGCATTCCGATCGCCGGGTTCTCATGAGGCTTTCGGTGGTCGCGGTCGAGGGCCTCAAGGTAGAACTCCAGCTTACCCAAATACTCCGGCTCGAAGCGGTCCACCTTCAGTTCGATCGCCACCAGGCAGTTGAGTGCGCGATGGAAGAACAATAGATCGAGCGCGAAGTCACGCCCGCCAACTTGCACCGGGTATTCTGAGCCAACGAAACAGAAGTCGCGCCCAAGTTCGCCGAGAAACTCCTTGAGCTGCGCCAGCAGGCCCCGATGCAGATCGCTCTCCGTGTGCACCCTCGGTAGATCCAGAAACTCAACGAAATAGGCGTCCTTGAAGGCACTGCCAACGGCGTCGCCGTGAATCTGCCTCGCTGCCGGTGACACTCGTGGGGGATGTACGACGGTGCGCTCGAAAAGGGCTTGACGGAATTGCCGTTCCAGTTCTCGCTTTCCCCATCGCTCCTGTATGGCCATGCGCAGGTAGAACTCCCGCTCTTCTGGCCGCTTGGACTGCATGAGAATGACGAGGTTCTGAGTCCATGGCAATTGTGTCACCAGTGGTGTCACTTTTTCATCGCCGGCGTAGGTCTCATAGAACTGACGCATTCGAAAGAGATTCCGTCGGGTAAAGCCGCGTAGCCCCGGCAGTGCCACAAAGAGATGCTGCGCCAGGTGGTCGACGACGCCTTCGCCCCATTCTGCCGTCGCGAGTTTCCCGCTGATGTACTTGCCGATTGTCCAGTACAGACCCACCAGCTCCGTGTTGACCGCCTGATAGGCGCGCCTTCGCGCCTGCTCGATGAGGCTGACGACCTCCGCGAAGCTGGATTCAATTGGCGCTGCGACCACGCGCCTGGCTGGGGTGGTCTTGGTTTTCCGGGCGGGCTTCTTCGTCTTCACCTTTCGCCGCCCTTCAGCAATCCATCCAGCAACCCCTCGGCGTCGCGCTCGATGGCGAGAATGTCGGCGCTGATTTCCTCGAGCGTGCGCAACGGCTGCGGCGTGTAGAAGTGGCGGGTGAAGCTGATTTCGTAGCCGAACTTGGTGGCGTCGTCTTTGATCCACGCGTCGGGTGTGTAGGGCAGCACTTCCCGCCGGATGAAGGCCTCGATGCCGCCGTCCTCCAACAGCGGAATCTGCTCCGTATCCCGCAGGTCGGAATCAGGCTCGAATTCGACGATGGCGGGCTTGCCGTTGACCATCGCCTCGAACAAGCCGCGAAGCGGATCGGCCTGTACGGAAGTGGTCCTCCCACGCTTGCTGAATGTGTGAACCTTCGCGATGACCGGCGGCGCCGTCTCAACACGCCAGCTGACCCCCTTCATGATCTGCTTCAGGTCCGCTGCCGGCAGCTTGATATCCGCCGCGGTCAGTGCCGCATCCACCTGGTCTTGGAAGACGTTGTGATCCTCGAAGAGGGTGTCGCCGAGAGCCGCGCGCAACTCCAGGGCGGACCGGACAAGGCGGCCGTCTCGCTCCCACGTCCGGGAATCGAGCAGCTTCCTCTTCTGCTTCTCTGGTAGGCCCTTCTTCGCCTCGCCGCCCTCGTCTTCGGCCTCTTCCCCGTCGTCATCCCACTCGGCGAGGCGCTTCTCCAACGCCGCGGAGATCTCCTCGAAGTTCGCGAAAAGGTCGTCGCCGAACTCCTCATAGAGCGTGGCGCGAATCTCCTCGTCACCTGACGTGAAGCGCAGCGTCTCGATGGCCTTGAGAGAAAGCTGGCTGTGCAACCGAAGCGGCCGTTCAACCGTTACCTTCCAATACCCGAACGCGGCGTTCGGGAAGATCTTCGACTCGGGCGTTTCAGTGAAATCAAGAAACGTCCGGCTGATGCGCTCGATGTCTTCGGGCGCGAGCTCGCAGTTCTTCTTGCCGAGGTTCTTACGCAAGGGCTTGAACCATTGGGTTGCGTCGATGAGCTGCACCTTGCCCTGGCGGTGCGCGGCCTTCTTGTTCGACAACACCCAGATGTAAGTGGCGATGCCGGTGTTGTAGAAGAGGTTGAGCGGCAGGGCGACGATGGCTTCGAGCCAGTCGTTCTCGATGAGCCAGCGCCGGATGTTGCTCTCGCCCTGCCCGGCGTCGCCGGTGAAAAGCGAACTGCCGTTGTGAACCTCCGCGATGCGGCTGCCGAGCGTCGAGCGGTCGTTCATCTTCGACGCCATGTTGGCGAGAAACAGCATCTGACCATCGCTGGACCTCGTCACCAGCGACAACTCTTCGCCTGCGTGTATCACCCTGAAGCGCGGGTCGCGCATCCCGTCTTTGCCGCCCATCGACTCCAAGTCCTTCTTCCAGCTCTTCCCGTAGGGCGGGTTCGCCAGCATGAAGTCGAACTCCTGCGCCGGGAAGGCGTCGTGCGAAAGCGTGGACCATTCCGCGCCGCCGACGATGCGGTCGGCTCGTTCGCCCTCGCCTTTCAGCAGCATGTCGGCCTTGCAGACAGCGTACGTCTCAGGGTTGATTTCCTGGCCGTACAGGTGGCTGTCAATCTGAAGACCGTGCGTCGCAGCAACGCTTTTCAGCGTCTCCTCGGCCACTGTCAGCATCCCGCCCGTGCCGCACGCGCAGTCGTAGAGCAGGTACGAACCGGACTTGAGCTGAGCCTCGATCGGCAGGAACACGAGGTTGGCCATCAGGCGGACCGCGTCGCGCGGCGTCCAGTGCTCGCCGGCCTCCTCGTTGTTCTCCTCGTTGAACTTGCGGACAAGTTCTTCGAAGATTGTTCCCATAGCGTGGTTGTCGATGCCCGCCGGAGACAGGTCGATCTCGGGGTCCAGGAACTTATTGATCAAAGTGCCGATGGCGTCGGCCTTGGACAGGGTCGACAACTGGTTCCGGAACTTGAAGTTGTCGAGGATATCCTGGACGTTCTGCGAGAAGCCGTTGAGGTAGTCCTCGAAGTCGGCGAGCAATTGCTGCTGGCTGCCCCTGGACTTGAGGTCACGTAGCGTAAATCGCGACGTGTTGTAGAACGCCTGTCGAGCGGCGTCGGCGAGCGCGGCCCGTTGCTCGGTGATGCCGGCCTCGTCCAGCATCTTCTTGGTCTCGATAACCGCCTTCTTCGTCGGCTCGAGAACGGCGTCCATGCGCCGGATCACGCACATCGGGAGAATCACGTCCGGGTACTTGCCGCGCTTGAACAGGTCTCGGAGCACATCGTCGGCAATGCCCCAGACGAATGAGACGATTCTGTTGTGCGTGGTCTGATCCATGCTCGCTTTCGCTCAGTTCTCCCGCAACGGTCGGGGCGTGACGACGGGCGAATCTTAGCACTGGAACCGGATCAACCGGACAGACAGCCGCCGAAGCCTGGTCTCTCCAATCCGGTCTAGAATAGAAACTTCAGGAACTCTTCATGGCCAAGTCCACTGTTGCCATCCTGCGTACGCGCCCGGGGACCGTCCTGAGGGATTACCACGACCTGATGAACCTGGCCCGGTACCAGGACGTCATCGCGAAAGACGCGGACACGGCGCTCAAGGTCAACATCTCCTGGCACTTCTTTTTTCCCGGCAGCTCAACCGTGCCGTGGCAGCTGGATGGCGTCATCCGTGCGCTCAAGACCGACGGGTACGATTCGGCGCTGGTCCACGCGTGCCACAACCGCACCGTGGTCATCGACGCGCATCTCGGCGAGCGTGAGAACAAGCAGGTCAACGTCGTCGAGGCGCACGGGTTGAGAAACGTCCACCTCTACGAGGGCGAGGAGTGGATTGGGATCAAAGACGCCGTCGGCGACTTGACGAAGAAGTTCCTCTGTCTCAACGAGGTGTACCCGCAGGGATTCATGATTCCGCGGCGCTTCATCGGCGAGAACATCATCCACCTGCCGACCGTCAAGACGCACGTCTTCACGACGACGACCGGCGCCATGAAGAATGCGTTTGGCGGACTGCTGAACGAGCGGCGGCACTGGACGCACCCGGTGATCCACGAGACGCTCGTGGACCTGCTGATGATCCAGCAGAAGATCCATCGAGGCGTGTTCGCCGTCATGGACGGTACCTTCGCGGGCGATGGCCCCGGACCGCGCTGCATGATGCCGCAGGTGAAGAACGTGATCCTGGCGAGCGCCGATCAGGTGGCCATCGACGCCGTGGCGGCAAAGCTGATGGGCATCGACCCGATGTCGATCAAGTTCATCCGTCTGGCGCACGAGGCGGGGCTGGGATGCGGGGATCCGCGCGACATCGAGATCGTCGGCGACCAGTCGGCGGCCGCCGAGAACTGGCACTTTGTCGGGCCGTTCAAGAAGATGACGTTCGCGTCGAGAATGCAGCAACTGATCTACTGGGGCCCGCTCAAAAAGCCGATCGAGTGGAGCCTCAAGACCGTGCTCGCGCCGTGGGCCTACATCGCCAGCGTCATGTACCACGACAGCTTCTGGTACCCGATGAACGCGGACCGGATGATGAAGGACGTGTTGTCGAGCGAGTGGGGGCGCCTGTTCCAGAACTGGGAAACCGCGAGCGTGAAGGCCAATGCGGACGGCTATCCTGACGTTGGCACCGCCCCGGCCGAAGTGCCGAGAATGGGCGCACGCGCTTTCGGGAAGTCATTCGGGATTCTTGGCACCTGCGTGCGCGAAGCGCCAGAGTTCGCCAACAGGAAGCGTAAGGTCGTGCCGCGCGCGTAGACTTACTTCTGCTTTTCGAGCCAGACGTTGAACATCCACAGCGACGCCGCAGAGACGAAGCCGATGCCCATCAGGATGAGCCAGCCCATGGCGTTGTTGGCCGGCACGAGCTCAAGCAGGCCATCGGCCTTGACCGTCGCGCCTTTCGCCATGATGTCGTTGAAGATGTAAGCGCCGACCGGGCCGCCCAGCATCGCGCCGAAGGCGAGCGGCAGGTTGGCGTATCCGAGGAATAGCCCTTCCTGGCCCCTTGGCGCGAGGGCGCCAATGTACTCGTACATGCGCGGCGAGGTGAACAGCTCGCCGAGCGCAATCAGCGCCACGGTCAGGATGAAGAACGTCGAGGCGATTGGCATCGCATTGGCGACCAGCGCCTGTGGCCCGCCAGCCGTGCAGATGGGCGCGATGTTGATGAGCATCGCCACGCTGATAATGATGGTGCCGGTGACCATCGAGCGGATGGGCTTCATCTTGCCCCACGTGCTCGAGATGATCAGCTGGAAGCACACGATGACGAACGGGTTGGCGGCCGTGTAGAGGTCCATGGCCGGGTTCGACTCGACCACACGCTTCACGTACAGCGGGAAGACGTTGTAGACCTGGTTATAGAGGAAGTAGAAGCCGGTCATCACGATCAGGTAGAGCGTGAAGCGCCCGCTCTTCAGCACCAGCACCATGTCGAGCAGGATCCGGCCGATCGAACGTCTCGGCTTGGAGAGCGCCGCGGCGTCAGCCGCGGGCTCCCGGTACGTGAACAGCACGACGAAGAACGCCACGATTGACGCGATCGCCGCGACGGCGAAAATGAGCGACAGATCGACGGCTCCCGCCACTTCCCGTTCTGCGGCCGTGACCTGAAAGATCTCGCGGACCAGATAGGCTCCGGCCACGGCCAGGGCCGTAAATCCAGCCGTCGCGATCCAGATGTCCTTTTTGCTCCGATCCGCTTTGGTCGTGCGATGCACGAGAAACACGATTCCAGCGGCAGCCAGCCCGCAGATGGCGACCACCTTGAGAATGGTGGTGAGCCCTGAGCCGCTCCTCACGACAAACGCGGTCCCGCGTCCGAACAGCGACCCGATATTGATGACCATGTAGAAGATCGCAAATCCCAGCGTCGCCCGGGCGCCGGCCGTCTTCTGCACCGTACCCGAGATGCACGGCTTGATCACCGACCCGCCGATGCCGATCAGCAGGATGGCCGCGACAATCATCACCGCGTCGCGCGATCCGACGGTGACCTCGGATTGGATCGTCTTGCTCAGCACGCTTCCGCCGAACCAGACGGGGTAGCCCATGAAGAAATAGCCGATCGCCAGGAGGACGAAGGCGATGAGCAGAGCCCGCCGAAACCCGATCTGGTCGGCGATTGTGCCCGACAGGATCGGCAGGAAGTAGACGAGTCCCCACAACACGGTCGAATTGAGCGTCGAAGGCCAATAGGCGCCAAAACCGAGCTGGCCGAGATAGATGACGACGAAACTCGCCATCGAATAGTAGGCGGCGCGCTCGAACAGTTCCGTGACGTTGGCGGTCCAGAAGGATCCGGGAAATGGCTGAACAGGAGCGTCGGTGCCGGGTGGAAGAGGTTGTGCCATGGCAGATGTCTCGGAATGAAGTCAGGAAACGCCGGAGAAGTCCGATGGGGCAGCCTATCCTAACTGGATCGGCGTCCAGATGGAACCCCACATCAGGAGCGGGCGTTCGATTGCCATCAGTAGAGCAGGTACTGCTGTCGGGTGCGCACGAATTCCGCGACGCCGGCCGTCCAGCCCTCCGCGATGGTGAACGGATCGACGCCGGCCTCGATCTGCTGACAAAGGCCCGCCGACCCCGCCAGGATATCGATCGGCATCTTCTCGTGTTCGTATTCGTACGGGGGCTGGCGCCACGCGAATCTCCCCGGATCCGTCTTGAAGAAGCAGGAGAGGAGCGCCACTCCGTTCAAGACCGGGAGGAACCGGCTTCTGTCGACCACGTGCGTCTGGCAGCCGCCGCACGTGCTGCGCGCGTGTTTCTGGAACGTCGGTTCGAAGATCGTGGGTCGAAAGCGGGCTCCCGGCACGCCAATCGCATTCATGTCGGCCGCGAACCGCTCGGCGTCAATCCACGGGGCGCCGATCAGCTCGAACGGCCGTGTGGTACCGCGCCCCTCGGAAAGCTCGGTGCCTTCAAACAGCACCGCTCCCGGATAGACGATGGCCGTGTCGAGGGTGGGCATATTGGGAGACGGCATCACCCAGGGCAGGCCGGTCTCGTCGTAGAACATCTGTCGCGACCAGCCTTCCATCTTCACGACGCTCAATTTCGCGCCGATGCCGAACTGCTCGTTGAACAGGCGCGCGAGCTCGCCAATCGTACAGCCGTGTCGCATCGGGATGGGGAACAGCCCGACAAACGACTTGAATTTCGGATCGAGCACGGGGCCTTCGACGGCCTCGCCGCCAATCGGATTCGGGCGATCGCAAACGATGACCGGAATGCCGTGGCGGGCGGCCGCGCGCAGGCAGTTCGCCATCGTGTAGACGAATGTGTAGATGCGGGCGCCGATATCCTGGAGGTCCACCACGAGCGCATCAATCCCCTCGAGCATCTCCGCGGTTGGTTCGCGAGTCTCGCTGTAGAGGGAGTAGATTGGCACCCGGCGCCGGGCGTCGGCCGCGTGCGCCGTTTCGATCATGTTGTCCTGCAGGTCGGATCGGAAGCCGTGCTGCGGGCCGAAGATCGCGGCCAGCGTCACGCCGGGCGCGGCAGAGATCAAATCGGCGGCGTGGTTCAGGTCGGCGTCCACCGAGGCAGGGTTGCAGACCAGTCCGACCCGACGCCCCTTGAGATCGCGCGATGCCAGCAGGCGGGTGAGTCCAGGGACGACAGTCATGGGGGGATTATAGACGGGCTGTCATGGCCACCGTCGCCAATTACCGGTGCATCAGCTGGCCAAGCCCCGCGAACAGGCGAAGTCGGCCGTCAAATCCCACGCTGGCGCCGGCCGAGATCGGTCCGAGTGGTGTGTCGACGACAAACCCTCCAGACACGTCGGTCTTGAACATAGCGCCGCTCCACCGTTCGAACGTCGCGCCGTTCTCAACCCAGCCGCCCGCATACACGATCCCGCCCGCGCCCTGCGCGAACCGGTACACGCGGTGGAAGTACCCGGCCGTGGCCAGCACATAGTTGCTGCCGCGCAATTCGCCGACGTTGAGGGCGCTGAGCAAGAACGGCCCACCGAGCGCAAACGCGTTGACCTGGGCCGTGCTGCCGAAGGAGGAGCCACCGGCGGCCCGAACGAAGACCCTGCCTGCGCGGCTGACCGGCATGAACACCGACGCGTCGGCCTCGCCAGAAAGCAGATTGTCGGGTTCGGCGCGTGGGCTTACGGCGAGGTCCGTGGACGTCGCGCCGGCGACATGGGTGAAGCGGCGGATCCGCCCTTGCGCATACAGGCCGCGATCGGGGATCGTGGGCCCGCTCTGCCCGTCGTATGTGGCCTGCAGCCTGACGTATCGCTGGGATCCGTTGCTCGCGGGCAGCACCCCAGTGCCCACCAGCGTGAGGCCGTCGAGATGCTCGGCGGCGTAGCCGGCGCGCCACTCGAAAACGTTGCCCATCGTGAACCCGGCGTCGACGCCCGCGGTCGACACGGTCCGGCGGTACTCAGCGCGGAACTGCCGCCCCTCAAATACATTGAACTGCTGTTCCTCAACGCCGGCGTATGACGAGACGAACAAGCCTCCGTGACCGACGGGCTGGTACCACTCACCGGCCGCGCGCATGATCGTGCCGGCAGCCACGTCCAGTCTGGCTTCGGACCCGTGCCCGGTCAGGCCAGACGTCCAGACGCGCCCCCGCAGCGTCGCGGCAACCCCGGTGGACTGGGTGTTCTGCAGATCAAGAGCCGTCAGCAGAAACGGGGGGCCATAGGTCTTCGGCCTGGCCGTCACCGCGATGCCCACACGCTCGCCGTCGACGACGAGGCGATAGGTGACTGACAGGTAACGCTCGGTTCCCATCATCGCCACCATCTGCCGATCGAGCGCCGCGGTATCGAGCGGCTGGAGCACGAATCGCTCCAGTCGGGCGCGAATCGTCGCGGCCTCGTCGGGCAGCACGCCTTCCACATCGACGAACGCCGGCGCCGGCAGCCGCGTCCTGCGCAGGCCGGCGCGCGCGGCACGATACGCCTCGTATTCAACCGGGCTCAGCGCGTACTTTTCGAGCGAGGACCGCTGCGCCTCGGCCGCAGCATATCCCTGCCTGGCGAACTGATCGGCGCGGTCGAAATCAACGGCCCAGAATCCCTTAAGGGCGGGGACGAGCACGATGTCTGCCGATTCAAGCGCGCGGCGCGACCCGGCACGCATCATCACGTCAAGCGACTCGACCAACACGGACAGCAGCGAGTCTCCGCGCTTTTCGTACGCGAGGTCGCCGCTCACATCGACCGCGATGACGATGTCGGCGCCCATGGCCGAGACGACGTCGGCGGGCACGTTGTTGAGGATGCCACCATCGACCAGCGTCCGGCCGTCCACCGTGACTGGCGCGAATACGCCCGGAGTAGCCATCGTCGCCCGCAAGGCCTGGGCCAGCCCGCCGCGATCGAAGACCACCGCCTCAGCGCTCTTCAGATCGGCGGCGACGCAGCGGAACGGCGTAGGAAACTGGTCGAAGCTGGTTGTCGCGTAGTACGGCATGGCGATGCGCCCGAGCAGCAGATCGATCTGCGGGCTGGCGCTCAAGCCGGCCGGAAGACTGAATCCGCCGCGGAGGCCGAACTCGAGACGCGAGGGAAAGTCCCGGGCGTCCTGCTTGCGCCGGAACGCCTTGTCCGCGAACGACGCGCCCGGCGCCAGCATCTGCTCCCACGAGAGGCTCGACACCAGGCGTTCGATTTCGGCAGGCGTCATGCCGGTGGCGAACGCGCCTCCGATGAGGCCGCCCATGCTGGTGCCGGCAATCGCGTCAATGGGAATCCGGTGCTCCTCGAACCACTTGAGCACGCCGATATGCGCCAACCCCCGCGCGGCACCGCCGCCGAGGGCGAGGCCGATGCGGGGCCTGGCGGCGGGTGAGGATGGAGCCGTTTGCGCCGACACGGGAAAGGGCGCGGCGACGACGAGGATGAATCCGAGCAGGCCGGCGACCGCAGTGTGCGCCAGCGGAGAGTCCAGGGCCGGATGGCGATTCATCGAGTCACAGTGTACCCTTGATGCGGTTACAATCGAGGCCGAGGCGGACCAGATGCAGGGCTTTGTGCGCAGGACAGGGATCGGATGCCTGGTGGCAGTCGGACTGAGGATTGTGCTCCTCGGCTGTCTGTTCGTGTCGGTGATCACGGTCGTCGGCGCCTGGCGCCACTTGTGGTTCGCGTTCAACGGCGTCACCGTCGAGGGCGTGGTGGCGCGCCAGGTCGAGGAGTTGGCCGCGGATTGGGCGGATCCGTCCGCCGGGAAGGTGGTCTCGGGCGTCCAACTGGCGCCGGCGCGACGGTTGTATCGCGCGATTGTGGAGTTCAAGGACGGCGAGAGCACTTATTCGATCGAGGCACAGGCGCGAGGCCCGTCCGAGATCTATCCGGTGGGATCGCGCGTGGACGTCGTGTACCTGCGGGGTCGGCCGGATGCCGCGAAGCTGAGGCCGGAGCTGCCGGACTTCTGGACGCAGGCGGGCTATCTGCTGATGGGGATGATGCTGGGCTCGGGCGCGGCGTATTGGTGGTGGAAGCTCATCCGCCGACGTGGTAAACTTGATCCTTTGTCGGGCGGGCCGGATGGACGTGTCGGGCGGTTAGCTCAGCGGTAGAGCACCGGCTTTACACGCCGGCTGTCACAGGTTCGAGCCCTGTACCGCCCACCAGGCGAGATCGCAGTTTTCGGGTTCAGTAAGTCCAGGCAGATGGTGACAGCGACTGCCACGAAACGGACTGCCGAGTAGCCGCCTCGAGCGGGGTTGTAGTTCAGCTGGTTAGAACGCCGGCCTGTCACGTCGGAGGTCGCGGGTTCGAGTCCCGTCAACCCCGCCAGTTTCCACACCACACCATAGTCGCGGGTGCTTCGCCCGCGGAAGCCCTCACACGAGTTCGACAGGCTCACCGCAGGCGGGTTCGACAGGCTCACCGCAGGCGGGTTCGACAGGCCCACCGCGCTCAAATAACATTCGTGAGCTTCGTGAGTTCGTGATACACCGTTACTGAACAGGACAGTAGAGATCTGCACGATGACGATGAAGTCAACTCGTCGAACATCCAGGCGGGCGAAGGAAGCAATTCAGGACCTGTCGAAGTTCCCATCCGACAATCCCAACCCCGTCTTGCGGATCGCTCGAGACGGTACGCTGCTGTACATCAACGAGGCCGGCGTGAGCCTGCTGCCACAGTGGCATCTGGACATTGGCCAGGCGAGTCCCCCCGTACTGAGGGACGCCGTCTTTCGGTCCATGGACACTGGAGCAACACAGGAGCTCGATCTCGAGCACGGCGAGCGGGTGTATTCGTTCTTCGTTGCGCCGATTATCGCCACGCGCTTTGCCAATCTTTACGGTCACGACGTCACCGAGCACAAGCGCGCGAACGCGGCGCTGCGCGAGAGCGAGGCGCGCTTCCGCGCCATCGTCTCCCACACCCCGGACCACATCATCCTGCAGGACCGCGATCTGCGTTACCGGTTTGTGATCAACCCGCAGCTCGGCCTCACCGAGGCCGACATGATTGGGAAGCACGAGCGGGACTTCCTCGGAAAGGAGGATGCCGAGAAGCTTACCGCCATTAAGACGAAAGTGATGGAGACGGGCGAGCCGTTTCACTCGGAGTTGTCGCTTCAGAACTCAAAGGGCGAAACTGAGTTCTTCGAGGGGGCTTACATTCCGAAGTTCGACCTGACGGGCAAAGCCGACGGCCTCATCGGATACTTCCGCAACATCACCGAGCGCAAACGGGCCGAGGAGGCGCTGCGGGCGAGCGAGGGGCGCTTTCGCCAGTTGTTCGACAATATCAGTAGCGGTGCCGCCGTATTTGAAGTCAAAGACAACGGCGACGATTTCGTTTTTGTTGATTTCAACAAGGCGGGCGAGCGTCTTGACGGCGATCGCAAACAAGACCTTCTCGGGAAATCAATTCATACCGTTCGTCCGGGCATCAGGGAATTCGGGCTGCTGGACGTGTTCAGACGAGTCTGGGAAACGGGTATTCCGGAGCATTACCCCGCCAGGGTTTACCGGGACAAAAAGCGGATCAAATGGTATGAAAACTATGTTTACCGTCTTCCTTCTGGGGAAATCGTTAGTGTGTATGACGACGTCACCGAGCGCAAACAGAAGGAGGAAATCATCCGAGAGAGCGAGGCGTCGCTCGCCGAGGCGCAGCGCAGCGCACAGGTGGGCAGCTGGGACTGGGACCTCAAACAAGACAAGGCCACGTGGTCCGTCGAGATGTGCCGCATCTACGGCGTGGAGCCGGGCGGGTTCAGGAACCTTGACGAAAGCCTTCAGGCCATACACCCTGAAGACAGGGAGTCCGTCAGGAAAGCCGTCGAGGATGCGCTGGAAGGAAAGAAAGTCTACAAGGTAGAGCACCGCGTAATCCGCTCGGACGGCTCCACACGCACCGTCCACGCGCAGGGCGAGACGATTACTGGCGAGGGGGGAAAGCCCGTCAGAATGCGGGGCACGGTTCAGGACATCACCGAGCGCCAACGGGCGGAGGAGAGGATGCGGACGTTCTCTCGAGAGATCATCACCACGCGAGAGGAAGAGAGGAAGAAGGTGTCGTCCGTCCTGCACCACGACGTGGGTTCGCTGGCGGTAGGGATTTCGGCCCATCTCGACGCGATCGAAGAGGATCTCCGCGCCGGGAAGCCACGAGAAGCGCTCAAGTGGACGAAGCGGACCAGGCAACTGTTTGACGAGTCAGTGGCCCGCCTGAAGGAGGTGGCCGTCGAACTTCGGCCGCCCGAACTTGATCTGCTCGGACTGTGCGCCGCCCTGCGGCAACACTTCTCCAAGGTGACCAGGCACGGGGGCATCCGGATTCACTTCAGAGATACGCTGGGGCGAAGGCGCGTGTCCGGAGACACCGCGACGACGCTGTTCAGGGTTGTGCAGGAGGCGCTGACCAATGCCATCACGCACGGCGATGCGAAGCAAGTGGACGTGTTCCTCAGCGCATCCAGGAAGGAAGTCAAACTGACGGTTCGTGATAATGGAGCAGGATTCAGTCCGTCCGGACAAACGGGGAAGGCAACATCACGGATGGGCCTCCGCGTGATGAAAGAAATGGCGGCTTCCTTGGGAGGCGGCTTCAAGATTGACACCCGGCGGGGGAAGGGAACCACGGTGCGCGTGAGCCTGCCGCATGAGACCGCGGCCTTGCGGCCGGAAGACGTCACCGTGCGGAAGGAGACGGTGGCGCGAGGAGAGACGATCCGTTCCGCCCGACGGGGCTCGCGGCCGCAGAAAGTGAGCGGCGCATGAGCATTCGCGTCATCATCGCCGATGATCATCCGGTCGTCAGGGACGGGCTGCGGTTGACGATCGAAAGAAGCGGAGCGGAGATCGTAGTCGTCGGCGAGGCTTCCGACGGCATGGAAGTTCTGAAGATGGTCAGGACGAAGGCCGCCGACGTGTTCATCCTCGATATCACCATGCCCAATATGAACGGAATCGAGACCGCCAGAGAACTGCTCAGGCAGTCCCCGGCCGCGAAGATCATCATGCTGAGCCTGCACGATACGAAAGCCATGGTGGAGGAGGCGCTGGCGGCCGGTGCGCGGGGATACTTGACGAAGGAGATGGCCACCCGAAACGTGGTTGAGGCCGTGACCGCGGTCCACGCGGGACAGTACTATCTCTGTCCACGAATCGCCCATTTCGTCGTTGAGGCCGGGCTCATGGGGAAAACGGGCTCACGGAAACGTGGAGCCGCCCCGGTTGCGCTCACCACGCAGGAGAGGAAAGTGCTACAGCTTATAGCCGAAGGCCACAGCAACAAGGAAGTCGCCGCCAGACTGGAGGTGTCCGTCAATACCATCCACGCCCACCGGAACAGCGTGATGGCCAAGCTGAACATCCACAAGCAGGCCGACCTCGTCCGCTTCGCCATCAAGGCAGGCATTGCCAAGCTCTGACAGGCCATCCCTCAGGCGTCTTCCCGAGATAGCCCCAAAATCTTCTTGATTTAACCCCTTCGGGCGATAGCTCTCCATTCCGGACTGCGCAACCATGTACTTTCCATGACCAGCCGAAAGCGCGCACTACCGAAGAGAGACGGCGTTCTGAAGCCGAGGCCCAAGAAGAAGCCTGAGGCTGGTGCCATCGTCTTCAGGTATGCCCACGGCAAGGAAACCGTTTCCACGGCTCGTCGGAAGCCCGCGAAATCATGAGCACCGTCATTCGGGAGAGCGAGAGCGTTCTAGCCCGCGCGTGCCGCGCGCCGGAAGCAGAACGATCTCTGGTGGTCTTCTCGCTGGACGACCAGCGTTACGCGCTGGATCTCGCTCGCGTGCAGCGGTGCATCCGCGTGGTCGCCATCACGCCGCTTCCCAAGGCGCCCGCGATCGTCCTGGGCGTTATCGATCTCGGCGGCGTGGTCATCCCCGTCATCGACATCCGCATGCGCTTCAACCACCCGCCGCGCGAGGTTAGGCTGTCCGACCACCTCATCGTCACCACGGCCGGGAACCGAACCGTTGCGCTCCTGGTCGATGAAACGAAAGGGGTGATCGAGGCCTCGCCGGAGAGCTATGCGCCGGCGGGTGAGTTTATGCCCCGGCTCGAGCTGGTGGACGGTGCGGTGAAGCTCGAGGACGGCCTGATCCTGATCCACGACCTCGGGCACCTGCTGTCCCTCGAAGAGGAGGCAGCGATCGATCGCGCACTGAGCAGTACCGCCGGCAGCGATGCCACTGTGAGCGGCGGCCGTGACGACGCGCCCGAGCGGGGAGTGCCGTCGCGATGATCAGCGCACTGGACAGGACGCTCTTGGGCGAGGTGAGCGGCTTCATCGCGGAGCGCATGGGTCTCCATTTCCCCGAGGAGCGGTGGCCCGATCTGGCTCGCGGTCTCAAGGCCGCCGGTCGGGAGTTGGGTTTCGAGTATCCCGACGCGTGCGAGCGTTGGCTCATGACCCGGGATCTCACGACCCGGCAAGTCGAAACGCTCGCCAGCCACCTGACCGTGGGCGAAACCTACTTCTTCCGCGACCCGGCGAGCTTCGAAGCGCTCGAGCGGGAGATCCTGCCGCCGCTTGTCGCGAGGCGCTCGGAAGCGGGTCGGACACTCCGCTTGTGGAGCGCGGGGTGTTGCACCGGGGAAGAAGCGTACTCCCTCGCCGTCACGTGCGTCCGTGCGCTGCCGGACCTCCGGACGTGGAACGTCTCGATTCTCGCCACCGACATCAACCCGAAGTTCCTCGCCAGGGCTGAGGCGGGCGTCTACTCCGAATGGTCGTTTCGCGGCGCACCCGGCTGGCTTCGCGAACGGTTCTTTTCTCCCGTGCCGGACAAGAAGCTGGCGATCGATCCGACGTTCAAGAAACTGGTTCACTTCGGCTACCTCAACCTGGCTGAAGACGTTTACCCGTCGCTCGCCAACCACACCAACGCGATGGACGTGATCTTCTGTCGCAACGTTCTCATGTACTTCACCCCCGGCCACCAGCGACGAGTCGTGGCGGCGCTGCATCGTTGCCTCGTGGACGGTGGCTATCTCGTGGTCAATCCTGCCGAGGCCAGCACGACGCTGTTCCGGATGTTCGCCATGGAGAATATCGGCGGAGTCCTTCTCTATCGCAAGACCTCACAGCGGGTCCGCGCTGAATCCTGGCCGGAACTGGTCTCGCCCGCCACCGCGTCCGCTGTCGCGGTACACGAGCCCACATTCGTCGTGGCCCCCGCGCCTCTTGTGCCAGTCGAGCCGGTCGCGCCGGTGGCATCTGCCTCGGCAACGACGCCGATCACCGAGTCGCGTTGTGAGGATCTCCTGGTGCGGGCACGAACCTACGCCAATCAGGGCAGGCTCGAGGAGGCGCTCACGTCGTGCCAGGACGCCATCGCGGCCGGGCGCACCAACCCTGCCGCACATTTCCTGCACGCGGCGATCTGCAACGAGCTTGGCCGGCTCGATGAAGCTATCACGGCGCTCGGCAAGGTCCTCTACCTCGATCAGGATTTCATCCTCGCCCACCACGCGCTTGGGGGGCTCTACAAGCAGCTCGGCAAGCAGAAGGAATCCAGGCGCCACCTCGCGATCGCGCTCGAGCTCCTATCAGCCAGGCGCCGGGATGAGATCGTGCCCGAGTCCGACGGAATGACCTGCGGACGCCTCGTCGAGTCGGTTCGAGCGATGACGGAAGCCTAAGCCATGCCGCAACCACGCACGATCGACTGGGACGCGATCCACCGCCGCCTCGCACTGTCGGCGGCGGCCATCTCCGGAGGGTTCAAACACGGCCCGGAAGAGACCCGCCGCATTCTCGAAACGCGCGCGAGGGCGGCGGCCAGGCCACCCGCCAAGACGGACGACGCGGAGCGGCTCGAGGTGCTGGCGTTCTCGCTGGCCGGCGAGACCTATGGCGTCGAGACCTGCCGCGTCCGCGAGGTCTGCCAGCTCAAGGACCTGACAGCGGTGCCCTGCACGCCGCCCTTTGTCGCCGGCGTGATGAACCTGCGCGGCCGGATCCTGGCGATCGTGGACCTGCGTAAATTCTTCGACTTGCCGGCCCGAGGCCTCACCGACCTCAACCGGGTCATCGTATTGGGAGGCGGCGACAACGAGATCGGGTTGCTCGCGGACTCCATTGATGGCGTGCGGTCGGTAACAGTGTCGGCACTGCAGGACGGCCTGCCCACCCTCACCGGCATCCGCGAGAGGTTTCTCAAAGGTGTCACCGGCCAGATGTTGACCGTGCTCGACGGCGACCGCCTGCTCGCAGACGCTGGTCTCAAGGTCAACGAGCAGGTCACCAGGTAGATGCGCTGACTTCCGTCAGAAGGGGGATAGTCATGGGTTGGTTCACGAATCTCAAGACGAAGTCGAAACTGTTGCTCGGGTTCGGTGCCATTGTGGTGCTGCTCGGCGTCGTTGTTGCCGTTGCCTACCAGGGAACGAGCGCTCTAGATCAGTCCCAACGGAGCATCGTCGACCAGGAGTTCCGGGCCTCGGTTGATGTGATGCAAATCAGAAGCCATGTGAATCATCAGCGGGGCGATATGTTCGAGTTGCTGTACGCAGCCGACAAGGTGGTTCAAGCCGCCCACGAGCGCGACATCACAGAGCGCCAGAAAGAAATCCACCGGCTCGTTGCGGACGTGGGAACCATTTTGGGGGGGCGCAATGACAGCGAGGACATCGCCGCAGTCGCCGAGGTCAAGAACCTGCTCGCGGAGTTCTACCAGTTTTGGATGAAGGATCTGGGGCTGGTGCATCAGGGGCAGATGGAGGAGGCCCGCGCGCTGGGTTTCGGGACGCAAACCGATCGCATGAATAGAATCCGCGAGACACTCGCATCGTTGATCGCCAACCTCGAGAAGGACACCGCCGCAGCGGTGGCCAAGTCTCAGCAGGGCGTGCGCGACACGTCGCGCATCTTCGGGATCGTTGCGGTGCTCGCACTTGGCTTCGGCGTCTTCATGGTGTGGTTGATGAACCGCCTCATCGCCGTTCCGCTGAAGGCGGTCACCGGCGTGGCCCAGCGGATCGCCGCGGGCGACCTGACGGTGCAGGTCGAGGCGGAGGGTCGGTCAGACGAGGTCGGCGCGATGCAGGAGGCCCTGCGGACCATGGTCGACAATTTGCGCAGCTTGAACAAGGAGCTGCAGAGCGGCTTCGGCGTGCTCGCCTCCTCGTCGACCGAGATCCTGGCTACGGTATCCCAGGTCGCTGCGAGCGCGTCCGAGACGGCTACCGCCGTGAGCGAGACCTCAACCACCGCCGAGGAGGTCAAGCAGACGGCCCACGTCTCCAACCAGAAGGCGAAGAACGTCCAGGAGACCGCTCAGAAGGCGGCTGCCGTTTCCGAGACCGGCCGCAAGGCCGTCGCCGAGACCCTCGAGGGCATGAACCGCATCCGCGAGCAGATGGAGTCCATCGCCGAGAGCGTGGTGCGGCTCTCCGAACAGGGCCAGACCATCGGTGAGATCATCGCCACGGTCAACGACCTCGCCGAGCAGTCCAATCTCCTGGCGGTGAACGCCGCCATCGAGGCCAGTCGCGCCGGCGAGTACGGCAAAGGTTTCGCGGTGGTCGCGCAGGAAGTGAAGAGCCTGGCCGAGCAGTCGCGGCAGGCGACCACGCAGGTGCGGACCATCCTGATGGAGGTGCAGAAGGCGACGAGCGCCGCGGTCCTGGCCACCGAGCAGGGAACCAAGGCGGTGGCCGCCGGGGTCAAGCAGGCGTCTGAGGCGGGCGATTCGATCCGCGCGCTAACGGGCAGCGTGAGCGAGGCCGCGCAGGCGGCGACCCAGATCGCCGCGTCGAGCCAGCAACAGCTCGCCGGCATGGATCAGATCGCCTCAGCCATTGCCAACATCCGGCAGGCCACCACCCAGAACATGGCGGGTACCAAGCAACTCGAGGCGTCGGCGCAAAGCCTGCAGGAACTGGGCGGACGGCTGAAGATCCTGGTCCAACGGCAGCGCGTCGAGGCCTGAGTCCTTCGATGCACAAATGCGGCAACGTAATTGTGCCCTCAGGACTCAGTGCTGAGGAAGCAACTACGGCCGTTGTGGGCGCAACCGATACGGAGCCGTAGTTGCGACTCGAAGTACTGAGGCGGGGCAGGGGAAGGCATGGATAAGAAGAAGGAGGAGTTCCTGGCGCGGCTGCGCGAGACCTTCCGGGTCGAGGCGGCAGAGCATATCGAGACCATGACTGCGGGCCTCGTGGCGCTCGAGCGCACGGACGATGCCGGGCGGCCGCCACTCATCGAACGCATCTTCCGGGAATCCCATTCCCTCAAGGGCGCGGCGCGGTCGGTGAGCCTCGCCGGTGTGGAGGCGCTGTGCCAGGAACTCGAGAGCATCTTCGCGGCCATGAAGCGCGAAGACCTCAAGGTGTCCACGGGACTGCTCGATGCCATTCATCCCGCGGTCGGTGTTCTTGGGACATTGTGCGGGAGTCTCGGTGTCGCACCGTCGTCGGAAGGCGAGAAGAAGGAGCAGCAGGCGCTTGCAACACTCAAGCGAATCGTTCGGAAAACGGCGAACGAAAGCGCCGAACCGCCGGCGGTTGCCGTTCGGTCTCAGCCCCGCGCCTCCTTCAGCGCGCATTCAGCTCCGGCTGCGTGTGTGGGGTCAGCGCCGCCAGATCCACCTGCGCCGCGCACCGTTGCAGCCATGGCCGCGCCAGATACTGTCCGCGTTTCCACGAGAAAGCTCGGCGCCATCCTGCTCGAAGCCGAGGAACTGGTGGGCGCCAAGATTGCCGCACGCGAACGCGCCGCTGAATTGCGCGCGCTCGCCGCGGATCTTGCCGGCTGGAACCAGCGGCGCGTCGGCCAGGCGGCGCGGCGGCGCCGAGGTCATGAAGCGACGACGGCCGCGTCCGATCTGCTCGAGTCGGAGATGCTGTACGCCAGGACGCTCGAGAACTCGCTACGGAAGGTGGCCGGGGCCGCGCATCAGGACGCCCTCTCTCTTGCGGCTATGACCGACGCAGTCCTCGAGGACACCAAGAAGATGCTCCTGCTTCCCTGCTCGTACCTTCTCGGCACCCTGCCTGCGGTACTGCGCGACCTGGCGCGGGACCAGGGCAAGGAGGCGGACCTCCTCGTGCACGGGGAGGACATCGAGATCGATCGCCGGGTGCTCGACGAACTCAAGGACCCGCTCATCCACTTGTTGCGCAACTGCGCCGATCACGGCATCGAGAAGCCGGATGCACGCCGTGAGCTGGGCAAATCCGGCCGTGGGTCTGTCACGATCACGGTGAAACCGGTCGAGGGGAGCCGGGTCGAGCTCACCGTGGGCGACGACGGCGCCGGGATCAATACCGACAACGTCAGGAAGGCCGCCGTCCGTCGCGGACTCATCGCGGCCGACGAAGCGGCCCAACTGGCCCAGGCCGACGTGACCCCGCTCGTCTTCCGCTCCGGGCTGTCGACCAGTCCGATTGTCACCGACTTGTCGGGCAGGGGGCTCGGCCTGGCCATCGTACGCGAGAAGGTCGAGAAGCTCGGCGGAACGATCGCCGTGACTTCGGCGCCCGGCGCAGGTACGACGTTTTGTATGCTCGTGCCCTTGTCGCTGGCGACCTTCCGCGGCGTGTTCGTCGAGGTCGCCGGCCGGCGCTTTGCGATCCCGACCGCCAGCGTGGAGCGCGTGGGCCGGGTGAAGCCGGACGAGATCAAGACGGTCGAGAACCGTCAGACCATCGCGCTGGGCAAGGACGCGGTGTCGCTGGTGCGCCTGCGGGACGTGCTCGAGCTCTCCGGGCCGGACGGGCGCGTCGATGGCGCGGCCCGCCCCGTGGTGGTGGTGCGAGCCGCCGACCGCCGGGTCGCGTTCCTCGTCGACGAAGTGCAGGGCGAGCAGGAGGTACTGGTCAAGCGACTGGGCCAGCAACTCGCCAGAGTTCGCAACGTCGCCGGCGCCTGCATCTCGGGCAGCGGCGCGGTCATCCCCATTCTCAATGTCGTCGACCTCGTGGAGTCCGCGAGCACGGCCGGCGCGCCGGGGCCGATAGACGCCGCAAAGGCGCACGACACCGTGCCCGAACGGCGCGGGCGCCTGCTCATCGTCGAGGACTCGATCACTGCCCGGACGCTGGTGAAGAGCATCCTGGAGGGCGCCGGTTACGAGGTGGTGGCCACCGTGGATGGCCTGGACGCGCTGACCAGGCTCAAGACCGAGCCGTTCGACCTGGTGGTGTCGGACGTGGACATGCCGCGGATGAACGGCTTCGAGCTCACCGCCAGGATCCGCGCCGACAAGAAGCTCGGCGAGCTGCCGGTGGTGCTGGTCACGGCGCTGGGATCGCAGAAGGACCGCGAATACGGCATCGAGGTGGGCGCCAACGCCTACATCGCCAAGAGCGATTTCGATCAGAGCAACCTGCTCGAAATCATCCGGAGGCTCCTGTGATCAATGTGCTCATTGTCGAGGACTCGCGGGTGATCCGCGACTACCTGGTCTACATCCTCAAGACCGATCCGGACATGCAGGTCATCGGCGTCGCCGGCAGCGGAGAAGCGGCGCTCGAGTTCCTCGCCGAGCACCTTCCCGACGTGATCCTCATGGATATTCATCTGCCGGGGATTGACGGCTTCGAGACGACCCGGCGGATCATGTCGTCGAACCCCGTGCCGATCGTCGTGTGCACGGCCAGCACGCACTTCAGCGAGATGCACACCGTCATGCGCGCCCTGGAGGTGGGCGCGCTTGCCGCGGTAAAGAAACCCCGGGGCCTGACCGGCCCTGACGCCGATGCCGAATCCGCCGCGATCATCACTGCCCTCAAGCTGATGTCCGAGGTCAAAGTGGTGCGGCGGTGGAACCGGTCCCCGGCCACCCCAACGCATGTGACCGCAGTTGCTGCCGGGCCCGTGCTGTGCGATGGGAGTGGCCATGACGCGGCCATCGTCGCGATCGGGGCGTCCACCGGAGGCCCGCCGGCGGTCTTGCGGATACTGTCATGTCTGTCGCCCGCGTTCCCGATCCCGATACTCGTGGTCCAGCACATTGCCGCCGGTTTCACGGCCGGCTTCGCCGAGTGGCTCACTACAGCCTCGGGTTTGCCGGTGCACGTGGCACATGGCGGAGAGACCCCATTGCCCGGTCACGTCTACGTCGCACCCGACGACCATCACCTGCGCGTTGCCCGGCGGGGCGAGCTGGAGACAACCCGGGATGCTCCGCTGAACGGCGTGCGGCCGTCGGTGGGAGTCTTGTTCCGGTCGGTGGCCGAGCGTTTCGGCCGCCGAGCCATCGGCGTGCTCCTGACCGGCATGGGCCGGGACGGCGCCGAGGAGCTTAAGCTCATGGCGGACCGGGGCGCGCTCACCATCGCGCAGGATGAGGAGAGCTGCGTGGTCTTCGGCATGCCGGCCGAAACGATCAAATTGGGTGCGGCCCGATTCGTGCTTCCGCCGCACAAGATCGCCGAGCTCTTGACCACCGCCGTGGCGCGCGACACGAGCAAAGGAGGAACCCGTGGCTGACACTCCGAACACCACGCAGAAGACATTCAACATCCTCGTGGTCGAGGACAGTCCGACGCAGCTCGAGGCGCTGCGGTCCCTCCTCGAGGAGTCGGGCTTTTCGGTGGTTGCCGCGACCAACGGCAAGGAGGGGCTCGCGGCAGCCCAGGCGAACCCGATCGACCTCGTGATCTCGGATATCGTGATGCCCGAGATGGACGGCTATGCGCTCTGCAAGGCACTGCGCGATGACCAGACATGCCGGCGCCTGCCGGTCATCCTACTCACTTCGCTCACCGACCCGCAGGACGTCATCCAAGGGCTTGAATCAGGAGCCAACAACTTCATCTGCAAGCCTTACGACGATCGTGGGCTGGTCGCGCGCGTGCAGAACGTGCTCACGAACCAGGAGATCCGCAGGACCACGTCCAGCGAGATGGGACTAAGCGTCTTTTTTGCCGGACAACCGTTCTTCATCACCGCCGATCGGCTGCAGATCCTCGATCTGCTGCTCTCGACCTACGAAGTGGCCATCCAGCAGAATCGGGAACTGCTGTCGGCACGCGAGGAACTGCGGTTGCAGAACGCGATCCTCGAGAAGAAGGTGCGCGAACGCACGGCCAATCTGATGGCGGAGGTGACCGAGCGCGAACGGGCGGAACGGACGCTACGCGAGGCGAAAGAACATCTGGAAATCCGCGTCAAGGAACGGACGGTGGAACTGGAGCAAACCAATCGCACGCTCCAAGTGGAGATCGCCGAGCGCAAGTTGGCCGAGGAGGCTGTGAATCTCGAGCGGCAGCGGCTCTATGACGTTCTGGAGACGCTGCCGGCCTACGTGATACTACTGTCGGCAGACTACCACGTGCCCTTCGCCAACCGCGTCTTCCGGGAGCGATTCGGGGAGTCCGAGGGGCGGCGCTGCTATGAGTATTTGTTCAACCGTACTGCCTCTTGCGAGATCTGCGAAACCTATACAGTCCTCAAGACCGCAGCGCCGCACCATTGGGAGTGGTTCGGTCCCGACGGCCGCAATTACGACATCTTCGACTTCCCCTTCACCGACACCGATGGCACTCCCCTCATCCTGGAGATGGGCATCGACATCACCGAAACAAAGCGGGCGCGGACAGCCCTTACGGAGGCCAACGAATCGCTGGAGCGGCGCGTGGCCGATCGCACAACAGAACTTCGATTGAGCGAAGCGCGGCTGAGAGATGTCGTATTCAGCGTAGCCGATTGGGTGTGGGAGGTGGACGAGAATGGCGTCTATACCTACAGCTCGGAGAAGGGCTACGACCTGTTGGGAGTATCCTCCGAAGACGTCGTCGGGAAGACACCGTTCGATTTCATGCCACCGGATGAAGCAAGGAGAGTAGGAGCGATATTCTCTGAAATTGCGGCACGCAAGGCGCCCATAAGGGATCTGGAGAATTGGAATATCCGGAGGAATGGCGAACGCGTCTGTCTCCTCACGAATGCTGCGCCCATACTGGACGAAGCGGGGAATCTCAGAGGTTACCGCGGCGTGGATAAAGACATCACGACGCAGCGACAATTGGAGGCCCAGTTTCTGCAAGCTCAGAAGATGGAAGTCGTGGGCCGGCTCGCCAGCGGCATTGCCCACGATTTCAACAACCTGCTGACCATCATCAACGGCACCGCCGATCTCATGTTGACGGACTTGAAAGAAAGCGGCCCGCAGCGCTCGGATCTCCAGGACATCCGACAAGCCGGCGAGCAAGCGGCCTCGCTGACCCGGCAGTTGCTGGCCTTCAGCCGCAAACAGATCATGAAATTCGAGGCCCTCGACCTGAGCAAACTGGTCGCGGACATACAGGGCATACTCCAGCGCCTGATCGGTGAAGACATCGCACTGGTGGTGGTGCCGGCGAAGGACGTGGGCTGCGTCATGGCGGATTCCGCGCAGATTCAGCAGGTCGTGATGAACCTGACCGTCAACGCTCGGGACGCCATGCCCAACGGCGGTACGCTCACCATCGAGACACGGGACATCGTACTCGACGAAGCCTATGCCGAAGAGCACCCATCCGTGCAGTCAGGGCCGCACGTGATGCTCGCGATCAGCGACACGGGTACCGGGATGGACGAGGCCACTCGTGCGCGGATCTTCGAACCGTTCTTCACGACCAAGGGCCCGGGAAAGGGCACGGGACTCGGCCTGTCCACGGTGTACGGCATCGTCAAGCAGAGCGGCGGCAGCATCTGGGTGTACAGCGAACCCGGAATGGGGACGACCTTCAAGATCTACCTGCCGCGAGTCGAGCGTGTGGTGCACAAAATCCAGCCCGCCCCGGCGGTCGTGTCGGTACAAGGCGTCGAAACCATCCTCCTCGTCGAGGACGATGAGGCGGTTCGCTGTTTGGCCAAGCGCGTTCTGCAGAAGGCCGGCTACACGGTGCTCACCGCCAGCAACGGCGCGGAGGCCCTGCTGCTTCTGGAGCGGCACGACGGACCCGTACACCTGATGCTCACCGACATGGTCATGCCGGGGATGAGCGGGCGGGAACTGGTGGCACGGATCGGGCATCTCAGCCCGCGAACGAAGATCCTCTGCACGTCCGGGTACACCGACGAAGCCATCCTGCACCAGGGGTTGCTCGCCGAGGCAGCCCACTTTATCGGCAAGCCGTACAGCGTCGCGGAGCTGACGCGCAAGGTGCGGGAGGTGCTGGAGTCGTAGTCTACCGGTTCGCGAGCGCGATGATCGTCAGCACCACGAGCGCGAGGGTCACCACGAAGAGGATCTTCCAGACGCTCTTCGGGTACTGGCCGGCGATGACGCCGGTGCATCCGTTGGCGACGACCTGGTACATCCTGGCGCCGTACAGGTAAGTCACCAGCCACACCGGCACGAGAATGTGCTTGAACGTCAGCCCCGAGAAGTCTGGCGCAATCTGCAGGTTCCGCTGCGTATCCCCTGGCACCTGCTGGCCGCAGAGCGTCATCAGGTGAGCATGCATCTGATCGCGGGATTCCTTCGCCGCGTCGGCGAGCACCACCTGGTAGCGCTCGACGACAAAGCCTGACAGGAACGCCGTGTCGTACGGCACGAGTTCCTTCGTCGGAAACGGCTCGACGCCGCGCAGCAGCGACTCGTTCACGCCCTTGGTGGCTGGCACCGGCTCATCATCGAAGAAGTGGTCGAGTTCGCCTGACGCCGGTTCCCATCGCACCCGCCTCACCTGGCGCGTCTGGGAGCGGCCCTGGTTGTCGGTGTAGGACTCGGTGACGTAGTAGTAGTAGCCGGCTTCGGCTTCCCAGCGGCAGTGGACCTGCGCGTCGAAGGTCCAGTACGGAATGTAGAGTCCCTTCACCTGATCGACGAGCGCCTTCCGTTTGAGCGCATTCGGCGCGAACCACTTGCTCGCGTACCAGCGCCTGATGCCGTCACGGATCTGATCGTGCGAGATCTTGAACGGGAGCAGGCTCTGCGGCCGGATTGGCGACTTAAGCTCGGCGTAGTCGACCAGGGCCGGTGAGCCGCAGAACTCGCAGTTCTGTCCGACCTTCGCCGGATCGAACACCATCACCGCCTTGCAGTTCTGGCACTGAACGCTCCGGCGCTCGGTGTTCCAGCCACGCATCTCGTCCGGCATGTCGCGCAGTGTCGTGACGAGATCGATCTCCTCGATGGCGACCGCGTCCTTGTTGATGTCGTACGGTGATTCCGTGCCGCAGAACGGACAGATGAGCTTCTGCTTGCCGGGATGCCATTCCGCTTGGGCCCCGCAGGCCGGGCAGGCGTGCTTCTGTTGGGCGACGACCGGTGTGAGCGTTTCGTCCATCGTCATTACCGGGCGCGACCACCTCCGCCGCGACTTCGCTCAAAGAGCTTCGTCGGGCTACGGCGGTCCGCCGAAGCTTGGCGCGAAGGCGGATGAATCGCGCCTCTACGGTTCCGGAAACGATATTCCCGTAGGGGCAACCCCCCTTGTTGCCCGCTATTGCGCCAGGTACGCGTCGAGTGCCGTTTTCGTGATGCGGTAGCTCGTGCCGATCTTCTTCGACTTGAGATCGCCACTCTCGATAATGGCCATCACGTCACTCTCGGCGACGCCAAGCCGCTTGGCGACGTCGGCTGGTGACAGCAGTTCCACCGCCGTTGCGGCCGCCGCCGCCGCCGCGGTTCCCGCTGCCGGCGCCGCGGCCGCCGCCTGCGGATTCATCAGGCCCTGCTGCACCATCTGCTGCGCGAGACCGAAGCCGACCGCCAGCTCCGCCGCCATGCCCGCCGCCCCGCCGGTGCCCGTGGCCATTCCCTGACCCATCTGGTACTTCACGTAGTCGTTGAGGTTCCCGATGGCCGCCATGCTCGACCGCTTGTCGATCGCCCCTTCCACTTCGGCGGGCACCGACACGTTTTCGACGATGAAGCTCGTGATCTCGAGGCCGTACTTCGATCCGACCGCGGGATTGATGAGCGGCAGCAGCGCATCGCCCAGTTCACTGTAGCGTGTCGCCACGTCCAGGACCGGCACATGAGACGAGGCCAGCGCCTCGCTGAACACGCTCACCATGCGCGACCGCATCGTGTCGGCGAACTCGTCGAGCCGGAAATGCTGGTCCGATCCGGCGACCTCCTTCAGGAACAGCTGCGGATTGACGATCTTGAAATCGAAGATGCCGAACGCCCGCAGGCGAACGACGCCGAAGTCGTTGTCCCGCACCATGATGGGATTGGCCGTACCCCACTTGTTGCCGGTGAACAGCCGCGTCGTGATGTAGAACACGTCCGCCTTGAAGGGCGAGTTGAACGCGTACTTCCACGACTGCAGTTTCGTCATGACCGGGATGTTGTCGGTCGTCAGCGTGTGCTTGCCCGGCTGGAATGTGTCGCCGAACTGGCCGAGGTACATGAACTGGACCACCTGCGACTCGCGCACGATGAGCTGCGCCCCGTTCTTGATGGCCTTGTCCTCATCCGGAAAACGGTATGAGAGCGTGTCACGCGAGTCGTCGGTCCACTCGATCACCTCGATGAACTCGCCCTTGATCAAATCCATCAGTCCCATGGTCGTCGTCTCCTGTCAGGCCGGCGGTCGGGTGCCGTCGGGCCTATTCTACCGCGCCGTAGTGAGATATCCTGTCTCTTCCGTCACGAGCATTCCGCGGGGCCGGCTGCCCGCCGTTCTCACGTGAAGATCCACGGCGGAATCCCGACGCCATGACAGTAGACTCGACCGACCGCTCGTCGCTCAAACGGTTCGCGTGGCTGTCGATTGCCGCGGCCCTCGCGACCATTGTGCTCAAGACGGCCGCCTACCTGCTGACGGGTTCGGTCGGGCTGCTGTCGGATGCCATGGAGTCCGGCGTCAACCTGGTTGGCGCCGTGATGGCGCTGGCGATGCTGACGGTGGCAGCCAGGCCCGCCGACGACGACCATGCCTATGGGCATAGCAAAGCCGAGTACTTCTCGAGTGGCGTCGAAGGCGCATTGATCATGGTCGCCGCCCTCGCCATCGCGGTGGCGGCGGTGGAGCGCCTGCACTCGCCCAGACCGCTGGAGCAGATCGGCCTCGGCCTCGTCGTGTCGGTGGCGGCGTCGCTCATCAATCTCGGCGTGGCGCTTATCCTGCTCCCGAAGGCCAGGGTGGCCCATTCCATCACCCTCGAGGCCAACGCCCGCCACCTGCTGACCGACGTCTGGACATCGGCCGGCGTCGTCGTCGGCGTAGGGGCCGTGGCGTTGACGGGCTGGACTTCCCTCGATCCGATCGTCGCCCTGTTGGTCGCGGCCAACATCGTCTGGACCGGCGTGCGGATCGTCCGCGCGTCGGTGTTGGGCCTGATGGACACCGTGCTGCCGCCCGCCGAACGGGACGCCGTCAACCGCGTGCTGCACGAGCATGCCGAAGGCGTCCAGTTTCACGCCTTGCTCACGCGGCAGTCCGGGGCGCGCCGCTTCGTCTCCGTACACGTGCTCGTGCCAGGAGCGTGGACCGTTCACGACGGGCATCGGTTCGTCGAACGCATCGAGGCCGACATCCGGCGCGTCGTGCCGAATGCCTCGGTCCTCACCCACCTCGAATCGCTGGACGATCCGACATCGTGGGACGACGAGAAACTGGACCGCGTCGGCTGACCCCGCTCGCGGTGCCGGCGTCTTCCGAGACATCACCATGACGTCACGCGAGCGGATGGCTGCCGCCATGCGGAGCGGCGCACCAGACAGGGTGCCGGTGATGTGCCAGCTTTCGCTCGGCCACTACTTCCTCCACGCCGGCGGAGACGCCGTCGCGATCTGGCACGACACGACGGCGTTTGCCGATGCCCTCGTGACCCTGAAGCGCCGGTATCGATTTGACGGCATTCTCGTGAATCTTCCGGGGCGTGATCCGCGGTGGCGATCGTTCGTTACCGAGATACGCGAGGCCCCGGCCGGCCGGTCCGTCGTCTGGTCGAACGGATCGATCACGAAGACTCCACGCGACGACAACCCGCACGTGTGCCTGGCTGATGGCACGCCGAAACCGCTCCCTCGTTTCGCCGAAGTTGATCCGGACAAGCTGTACTACATCGAGCCGCACGATCGCTCGGGCGTGACGGCGGTGACGTCCTTCCCGCCGTGGCAATGGGACACGATGGAACTGGTCCGGTCCCGATGTCCGGATGTCAGCGTGCACGGCGAAGTGTTCTCGCCGTTCAGTCAGTTGGCTGAACTGGTAGGAGTGACCGAACTGATGCTGGCCCTGCGGCGCGATGCCGGCAAGGTGACTGCGTGCCTCGACGCGCTCGGGCGCGGCACCATCCGGCTGATGGACCGCCATGCCACGGCCGGCGCGGATGCGGTGCTGATCTCGAGCGCCTACGCCGGCGGAGGCTTTATCTCGCCGCGCGACTACCGCCGGTTCGTGCTGCCTGCGGAAGGAACCATCATTTCGGCGTTCAGAGAGGCGCACCCGGACGTGCCGGTGTACACGCATACCTGCGGCCAGCTCGGCGATCGGCTCGAGCTGCTCGAAGAGACAGGCACCAGGGGGATCGACACGCTGGATCCTCCGCCCATCGGGGACGTCGATCTGGCGGACGCGAAGCGGCGAGTCGGCCACCGACTCTTTCTCAAGGGCAACATCGACCCGGTCAACACGGTGCTGCGGGGAATGCCATCCGAGTGTGCCGACGCCGCGAGGCGCTGCCTCGAGATTGCGATGGAAGGGGGCGGCTACATTCTCTCGACCGCCTGCTCGGTCCCGCCCCATGCGCCACCGGAGAACGTCGAGGCGCTGAGCGTGGCGGCCGATCAATATGGGCGCTATTAGAGGATGGGGTCGAAACTCATTTCCGGGACCGCGTACGCCGAGCCCATGCCGCAGGTGCTGAAATCAGGTCCGACCCCATTTCGACAGGCTGCGGACCAGGACAATCGCACAAACGGCGGCGACTCCGGTCAGGACCCCGGCGCGCATCCATTCGCCGAAAATCACACTGCCCACCGCGAACAGCACGGCGTAGACCAACGCGACGCCTGCAATCCAATCGACAAACAGCCAGCCGAATCCCGCGTCAGGTCGAACCTCCGGGCACCGCGCAGCGATCGGCCGCCATCCTGGCCCGCCCGGCCGGACCCGGGCGTAAAACGCGACCAGCGTCGCCGTGTCGACAGCGGGCGTCACGAAGGTGGCTGTCACCCACGCCACCGTTGTGGCGCCGACGATGAGATACAGGCTCTGCGGGAACTCGATCGTGGTCCGCGACCTGACGAACGCGAGCACGATGAGTGGCGCGACCATGGCCGTCAATTCGCTCCAGGCGTTTACCCGCCACCAGAACCACCGCAGGATCAGGACGAGCCCGAGACCCGCGCCTGCCTCGATGATGAACGTCCACGCGCCCGAGATGGTGCCGAGCATCGCCGTGACGATGAGCGACAGCCCCATGATGACGAACGTCGTGATCCGCGACACCCGCACCAGCTCCCGCTGGCAGGCCAATGGCCGGACGAATCGCCGGTACACGTCGTTGATGACGTATGACGCGCCCCAGTTCAGCTGCGTCGAGACCGTCGACATGTACGCCGCGAGGAACGACGCGACCAGGACGCCAAGCAGGCCCACAGGCAAGTAGTCCCGCATCGCGTAGACGTAGCCGAGGCGTTTCGCATCCGGTGCGAGATCGGGGTACAGCACGAGCGTGGCCAGCCCGGTGATAATCCACGGCCACGGCCGTATGCAGTAGTGCGCGATGGTGAACCACAGCGTCGCGAACACCGCGTGCCGTTCGTTGCGCGCTGACATCATGCGCTGCGCGATGTACCCGCCGCCGCCCGGTTCGGCCCCCGGGTACCAGGACGCCCACCACTGGATCCCGACGAACGCGAAGAACGAGGCTGCGCTCATCATGAATGCGCCTCCTACCGACGCGGCGTCAGAGGCCGCGCCGATTCCGGGCGTCATGCGGAAGGCCCATTCGGGAAGGTGTGCCTTGAGGCCCGCGATGCCCCCGACCTGCGGCACGTTCACGACAATGACGGCCAGTATCGTCGTGCCGGCCATCGCGAGCGCGAACTGGAAGGCGTCGGTCACGGCCACGCCCCAGAGGCCCGACAGCGCCGAGTAGACAGCTGTCAGCGCAAGGACGCCGCCCACCCACCACAGCACCTGGTCGTGCGGTACGCCGAGCAGGCCCTCGAGGATGGCGGCCATCGCGAGGTTGACCCACCCCATGATCACGCAGTTGATGAACAGGCCGAGGTAGAGCCCGCGTACGCAACGGAGCCACGCGGCGGGCTTGCCCGAGTACCGCAACTCCACCAGTTCGACATCAGTGAGGATGCCGGCGCGCCGCCAGAACCGTGCGAAAAAAAACACCGTCGCCACGGCGCCAAACGCCATGTTCCACCACAGCCAGTTGCCGGCGATGCCGTTCTTCGCCACCAGTTCGGTGACCGCAAGCGGCGTGTCGGCGGCAAACGTTGTCGCCACCATGGACGTGCCGGCCAGCCACCATGGGAGGTTGCGGCCCGAGAGGAAGAACTCCTCGACGCTGCTGCCCGCGCGGCGCGTGTAATACACACCGATGGCCGCGCTCGCGACGAAGTAGAGCACAACGATAGTCCAGTCGATCCACGTCATGTCGGGAGCCTCCGCCCTGTCGATCTGCCGATTGTCATGCGCTCTCCGGGACGGATTGAGTAAGGCGGCAACGCGCCGCGGCAGGTCAGATGGTACAGTAGGAACTGGCATCGATGCGACTCCGCCAACTCGTTCCGTATCTTGCGGCGGCCTCCGCCATCCTCCCAGGCGTCGTGCTTCGGCTTTCCGGCATACAGCCGTCGCCCATGGCGGCCGCGGCCGTGTCTGGAACGGCCATTCTGGGCGCCTCCTTCATCTTGTTGTGGGCGTGCGAGGCGGCCCAGGCCGACATTTCGCAGGCGCTCGCGCTGGCCGTGGTCGCCTTGGTCGCCGTGCTGCCAGAGTACGCGGTCGACATGTACTTCACCTGGAGCGCGGGAAAGGACCCGGCCGGCGGGTACGCCCAGTACGCCGTCGCCAACATGACCGGCGCCAACCGCCTGCTCATCGGCGTGGCGTGGGGCGCGGTCGCCGCCATCGTCTGGATCCGGTTTCGCCGCGTCATCAGACTGACCGCTGATCGGCGAACCGAACTGCTGTTTCTCGGCCTGGCAACAGCCTACGCTTTTCTCATTCCCCTCAAGGGCCGCCTGACCATACTCGATGGATTCGTCTTTCTCAGCCTCTACACGTGGTACATCATCGTCGCCGCGAAACGCCCCTGCGAGGAGCCGCGCGCGATCGGGCCGGCTGCGGCGATCATCGCGCTGGCCAAACGGCCCAGACGGGTGGTCACCGCCAGCCTGTTCGTGCTGGCGGCCGGCGCCATCGTGCTGAACGCAGAGAGCTTCTGTGAAGGCCTGATTGCCACCGGCAAACAGGTCGGCATCAACGAGTTCCTGCTGGTGCAGTGGTTGGCGCCGATCGCGTCGGAGGCGCCCGAGTTCGTCGTCGCGCTCGTGTTTGCCTGGCGTGGCCAGGCCAACCTTGCGCTTGGCAGCCTGCTGTCGTCGAAGTTGAACCAATGGACGCTGCTGGTCGGCATGATTCCGGGCGTGTTTGCGCTGTCGCACGGGTCGCTCGACCATCCCATCCCGATGGGCTCCCTGCAGATGAACGAGATCTTCCTGACCGCGGCGCAGTCGGCGCTCGGCGTCGTGCTGCTGTCGCGGCTTCGCTTGTCGCCGAGCGGCGCGGTCCTGCTGTTCAGCCTGTTTGCCGGTCAGTTGCTGTTGCCGCGGCTTGTCGGAACGTCGGCGGCGGCCGTCGTCGGCGCCCCAACCAATCAGATGATGTTTGCCGTGCTGTACCTGACGGCCGCAGCCGCCCTGTTCCTCGCGACACCCTCGCATCTGCTGCGGCTGCGCGAGGGCGTACGGGTCCGAGTCGCCAGGGGGAAGCAGGCCGCCCCGGGCCGGGCTGAACCAGCAACCACCTCCACTTCCGGCCGCGATCGCGCGGCAGCAGGCAAACTGGAGATCTGCCAGACCTGTGAATGGAGGCTCACAGCCGAGAAGCGGTCTAGAGAAAATTCTTCAACGCCTTGCGCGCGGTCCGGTCCGGACGGACGTCGGATTCAATCGACACCCGAATCGACCGCTTGCTGTCCTTCAACTCGACGGCGGTTCCCGGCCTCAGGTTCGCGTGAACCTTGATGAACCCGCAGCTCAAGCCCCTGATCGCGAGCCCCGCTGGCTTGTCGGGCGACGCCACGCTGTAAATCCTGCCCTCGTGGCGCCCGATGGCCATGTCGGTCGCGCACGTAAGGACCGTGCCGATCTCACGCCCCTCCATGTCGCGCACGACTGCTTCGTGCGCGTCGATCTTCCGCAGATCGTTGCCGACGAAGGTGAGGGTGTACGGGGCGTCGATCGCTTTCTCCAGTGCCGCCGATCCCAGAAACGCCTTCGTGAATCCGTCGCCCGCCTGATTGAAGGGCAGGGCAAATGGCCACGGATGATGGACGTAGGTCCAGCGGCCGATGTCCTGATGTGAGAGCGGCAGCACCGCGCCGGTTCGCAGCGAGTCCCTGGCCGCCAGGCCGCAAGCGATGAGGCCGAGGTCTTTGCCGGCGTCCATCAGCAGTTCCCAGATTCTGACGTTGTGTTCGCGCCCCACGAAGATCTCGAACCCCACCTCGCCGGTGTATCCGGATCGAGAGAGCAGCATGGGCGTCCCGTCCAGGAACTGGGCGTCCGCGGCGAACCCGGATCTCGGGTCGAAGTGGCCCTTGAACGAGAAGTACGTCAGCTTGTCGAATGTGGCGTCCGGCGCCTTTAAGACCTTCTGCATGATCCTGATCGCCGCCGGCCCCTGGATATCGATCTTCCCGAGCTTGTCCGTCATGTCCACGCAGCGGACATCGAGGTCCTTCTTGCTCGCGTCCAGGTGGGCGGCAACGACGCCTCCCATCCCCGCGTTGACGACGACCACGTACTCCTCGTCGGTGACCTTGTACACGATGCTGTCGTCGACGGCATTGCCCCGCGCATCGAGGAACGCGCCGTAGACGCACTTGCCCGGCGTGATGGGGGCGTTGTCCTTGCCGACGCATGAGAGCAGATTCCGGGTGAAGCACCACTGGAGCAGGTCGAACGAGCCCGGGCCGTGGACGCGCACCACGGCCATGTGGCTGGTGTCGAACAGCCCGGCGCCGGCGATGACGGCCATGTGTTCGTCTCTGGCGCTGGCATACCAGACGGGCATGATGTAGTCGCCGAACTCGACCAGATTGGCGTGATGCTCTTCGTGCCAGCCCCACAACGGTGTCTTCTTTTTCTCGGTGCTCATCGGGCTGTCCTCTCCTCAATCACGGGCCACACGGCGTTCCCGCGGGCGCAAGTACACACCAGCATACCGGATTCGGTGCGCAGCCGGGCGGTTCCGGCCGCTCGTCGATGCCCGCCGTGCGCCACGGCTTCACCGCCGCTCCGATGTCGGATAGGATCAACAGGACAGCGATCAACCTCATCGCAAGCCACAAAGGAAAGTCACGTGCCTGTTCGAGGTATCCGCGGCGCCATCAATGTGAGCGCCAACACCCGCGACGCCATCCAGAATGCCACCACACGCCTGCTGCTCGCCATGTGCGAGGCCAATCACCTCGATGCTTCAGCGATCATATCGGCCTTCTTTACGGTCACGACCGATCTGAACGCGACGTATCCGGCCGCGGCGGCCCGGGCCCTCGGCTGGCTCGACGTGCCGCTGCTCGACGCCCAGGAAATCGAGGTGCCCGGCGGCATGGCGCGTGTGGTCCGCGTCCTGCTGCACGTCGAAATGGACGTGGCTCGCAGCCAGGTCAAGCACATCTATCTGGACGAAGCCGTGTCGCTTCGTCCTGATCTTCCGCAGACCCTCTGGTAATGGCGACCCGCCCGGGATCGGCCGAGAGTCGACGTCCGACAGTCCCGCGCCTGCTGAAGGGCGCGGCCATTGGCATCATCGGCGCTGGACAGATCGGCGGGTCGATTGTCCGGTGCCTGAGCCGGCGGCGGCCGGCCCTCACGGTGTGCGTGTTCGATCTCGACCGGTCGCTCGGCCCGAAGATCCGGCCATTCGCGCGCGTGTGCCGCGCGCTGGATATCCTGGTGCGCGAATCGGACGTCGTTGTGCTGGCCGTGCCCGTGCAGACGGCCATCCGCCTGCTGCCCCGCATCGCCAGGCTCACGGATCGGCGTTCGTCCCGGCGCAGACTCATCGTCTGCGACACGTCGACCGTCAAGGCGGCTGTCATTGCGGCCGCCGCGCGGCACCGGGCCGACTTCGATTTCGTTGGCCTGCACCCGCTGGCCGGAACAGAAGGCCAGGGCTGGGGGTCGTCGGATGCCGGCCTGTTCAAGGGGCGGCGGGTCGTCATCTGCCCGGCCGGTCGGCGGGCCAGCCGCGTCGCTCGCGAACTGATCGGGCTGGTCGGAGGCGTTCCGATCGCGATGGACGCGGGCGATCATGATCGGCTCGCGGCGGAAGGAATTGGATTGCCTCACGTCCTGGCCTTCGCGGCCGCCGGACTGGGCGCGCGCGCGCCTGGTGCCGACCTTCTGAAGGGCGGGTCGTGGCGGTCACTCACGCGAGTCGCGGCCTCCAGTCCCGCGATGGTGGCAGGCTTCCTCCATCAGAATCGCGACCATCAGCTTCGCGTACTGGCGCTGTTCACGAAGCGCCTCGATGCAGTTGCACGCGCGCTTGGCCGGCCGACGGTCTGCGGGCTCGAACGGCGACTGGCCGCGTGGCAGCCGCACGCGGGGACCGCGGGCCGGAGACGCTGCTGACCCGGGACGCCGCCCTGGCGATCGCGGACTTCGGCGATGATGTCGCGGTTTCTCTGCTATCCTCTGGTCGATGAAGTCCCGGAAGTTCTGGATGGCGCTGGCAGTGGGCGCGGTGGCCGCCGCGCTCTCGTGGGCTGCCGGCCGCCTGCCGCTGGTCGACATGCTCGAATGGAAGCTGTACGACCAGCGCGTCCGCTGGGCCGCCGATCCCGCGAAAGCCAGCCAGGACATCGTCATGGTCACCATCGACGAGGTGAGCGTCCGGCGCCTCGATCCGCTCGTCGGGCGCTGGCCCTGGCCCAGACTGGTGCACGCAGACGTGATCGACTTCCTCGCGGCGGCCGGCGCCAGGACGATTGTCTTCGACGTGCTCTTCACCGAACGGGACCGCCGGACCGGCTTCGACGTCGGAAGCACGATCTGGACCGGTCAGGAATCCGACCGCGCGTTTGCCGCCTCGGTCGCCAAGGCAGGAAACGTCGTCGTGCTTGCCGACGCGACCTTCGAGGGCCTGGTCGGGGACCCCAAGGGCAGCCCGCCCGCCTCTGGACCCTTCGAGGCACGGCCCGACGTGCAGTTGCCCTACGACGAACTCGCGCGCGCCGCACGCCTGATTGGGCATAACTACTTCGTGCTGGATTCGGACGGGCCGGTGCGGCGTGCCGTCACATTCATCGATCACGGCGGCCGCCTGGTTCCCTCGCTGTCTGCCGCCGGGTGGATGGTGGCCGCTTCACTCGATCCCGCCAGCGCCAGGCCCGGGGGACGAGGCGTGATCGTGGGGTCCCACGACATTCCGCTTGTCACCGACGTGTTGCCGGCATTCGACAAGAGGGAGCCACGTCGCACCGCCAGACGGCTGCTGATCGACTTCCGCGGACCGGCCGTGCTCGAGGACGGGAGACGGACCACCTACAAGCAATATTCGTACTACGACCTGTTCTACGCCAGGCAGGAGCAGCTCGGGGGCGCGGCACCTTCAATCTCGCCGGCGCTGTTTCGCGACAAGATCGTCGTCATCGGGACGACGGCCGCGGGGCTGCACGACGTGTTTGCCGTGCCTTTTTCGAGCGGCGGCAAGATGCCGGGACCGCAGATTCACGCGTCCGTCATCGACCAGTTGCTCTCGTCGCGGTTCATCGAGCCGGCTCCGAAGGTTCTCGGCACGACGCTGATGGTGGCGGCCTCGATTGTGACTGCGTTCCTCATCGTGTTCCTGCCGTTGCGCTGGGCGGGTCCGTGCGCGCTGCTGCTGCTGTCGACCGTGGTCGCCGTGGCCTTCCAGGCCTTCACGCACGGTGAGTGGTGGCCCCTCGCCCAGCCAGGGATTGCCTGGATCACCGCCGTGGTCGGCGGCCTCGGCTATCAGTACTTCGTCGAGGGACGGGACAAGCGCGCCGTGAAGCGGCTCTTTTCGCGCTACCTCTCTCCCGATGTGTACGCGCTGGTGCTCGCGAACCCCGCGCTCGCCGAACTGGGCGGCAAGCGGCGCCATATGACGGTGCTGTTCTCGGACATCCGCGGCTTCACGACGATGACCGAGCGCGGACAGCCAGAGGCCGTCGTCGAACAGTTGAATGCGTACTTTTCGGCCATGGTGGATGTGCTGTTCGAGCATCGGGGCACGCTCGACAAGTTCGTTGGCGACATGGTGATGGCGTTGTTCGGCGCGCCGCTCGCAGACGACGAACACGCCGATCACGCGGTGCAGGCGGCGCTGGCGATGCAGGCGAAGCTCAAGGAGTTGAACGCCGCGTGGAAGGCGGCGGGCTTGCCCGAAATCGCGACCGGCGTCGGCGTCAATACAGGCGAGATGATCGCAGGCACCATCGGCTCGGATCAGGTGCGCAGCTATACGGTCATCGGCGACGCCGTCAATCTCGGATCCCGGATCGAATCGCTGAATAAGCAGTACGGGACCACCATCCTTGTCAGCGAAAGTACGGTCAAGGAACTCAAACACCAGTATGATCTCCGTACACTGGGTGACGTCGTCGTGAAGGGAAAGACCCAGGCAGTGGCGATCTTCGAAGTGCGGCCGTCGGGCACGCGCGCGGCGGAGCAATCGCAGGAGGGGCGTTCATGAGACGGGTATGGCTGACAGGCGCGCTGATGTTGATCGTGGCGGTTCCGGCGACAGCCCAGATCGGCGGCTTCCTCGACAAGGCGAGCAAGGCTGCCCAGGTCGGCAAGAAGATCATGGACCTGAAGATCAGCGAAGATGAGGAGCAGCAGATCGGCGCTGCGGTCAGCGAGAAGGTGCGCCAGCGGTACGGCGTGGTGCAGGATCCGGCCGTCCACAAGTACGTCGCTCTGGTTGGGGCCGTCGTCACGCAGGCCAGCACGCGCCCGGGCATCGCGTGGCAGTTCATCATCCTCGACACCGACGGCGTCAATGCCTTCGCGGCGCCAGGCGGGTTCATCCACATCACTCGTGGGGCGCTCGCGCTGATGGGGAGCGAAGCCGAATTGGCGGGCGTGCTCGCCCACGAGGCGATTCACGTCACCGAGCGGCACACCATCAACGCCATCCGCAACACCAAGCTGAAGGATATGGGTCTCGAGCTCGCACCGGGTGGCGGCCTGACCAAGGCGGCCATCAACAAGATCGCCGGCGAGGCCTACAACATGATCTATGCCGGATACTCGCGCGGTGAAGAGCTCGAGTCCGACCGGCTCGGCATCGTGCTGGCCAACAAGGCCGGCTACGACCCGAAGGGACTCGGCGGCTTCCTCGCTGCGCTGACGGCGCGCAACAAGGGCGCGAGCGAGAAGCAGGGCCTGTTCGCCTCGCATCCCGAGATGAAGGAGCGCCTCGAGAAGCTCGACCAGATGATCGTCGCCCAGAAACTGACGTCGACCGTCGTGCTGGCCGATCGGTATCGCTCGTTCATCACCTACCAGCCGAAGGCGCAGACCGAGATTACGCAGGTCGTGGCCGGCTCGTCGGGCCTGGCTGGGGGAACCAAGGAAGAGCCGAAGAAGGAAGACGCAGCGCCCCCGAAGAAGCGAGGCTTCGGTCTGGGGTCCCTGCTGAAGCCGGGAGGCGAAGAGAAGAAGTCGGCGCAGGTGACCGGATCGGGTGGATCACGAGGAGTGGACACCGAGCGCGGGGCTCCCGGCGGCGGCAACCCGGCCATCGTGGTGGTCAAGCTGACGGCCGCCGAAATCGCGCAGTTCAAAGCGGACGGCAAGCTCAGGTAGCCGCCTTGTCGATGCTCACGTCGCACCTCATTGCCGATATCGTTCTGGTTGCGTTTGCAGTCGCGCTCCGGGTCGTGACCATCAACCGGCTCGTCAAGCGGAAGCTGCTGCTGACGTTGATTGCCGGTTTTGCGTCGCTGGCCGGATCGGCCCTTCGTGTGGCCGGCCTGATCCCGGCCGACCTGGTCGCAGACGTCGGGGGCATCGACAACCTGCTGGCGGCGCTCGCCGTCATCAACCTCGTCGTGATCGTCGCCCTCAACCCGCTGCGCGAGGATCGGATCCCGGGCCGGTTTCCCAACATCGTTCAGGACGCGATCATCGTCGGATTGTTCCTGATCGTGGCGACGTCCGTGCTGCAGGAGAAGTTCCTGACCACGTCGGCCGTCGGTGCGGTCGTCGTGGGCTTTGCCCTTCAGGACACACTGGGCAACGCCTTCTCCGGTCTCGCCATTCAGACCGAGAAGCCGTATCGGGCGGGGCAGTGGATCAAGGTCGGCGATCACGAGGGGCGCGTCGAGGAGATCACGTGGCGGGCGACGAAGCTGCGCACCAAGGTGGGGACCTTCGTCATCGTGCCGAACAACGTGATGTCGAAGGAAGCCATTGTCAATTTTTCGGAGCCCATCATTCCGACGCGAATGTCGGTCGACGTGGGCGCGTCGTACGCGGTGCCGCCCAACGAAGTGAAGGCCGCGATTGCCGAGGCGATGCGGAACGCTCCGCTGGTGCTGGCCTCGCCCGCGCCCGATGTCGTGCTGCTGGATTTCGGTCCGTCGGCGGTGATCTATCGGGCCCGGTTCTGGATCGAAGACTATTCGCGCGACGACCCCGCCAAGAGCCAGGTGCGGACGTCCATCTGGTACGTCTTCCGCCGGCGGAACATCGAGATTCCATGGCCAATCCAGGTTGAATACGAACGGGCGGAACTCTCCGGGCGTCCGCCCGAGACAACGCCGCTCATCGCGGCGTCGCTGGCCCACGTCGACGTGCTGCACGCGCTCACCGACGCCGATCGCCTCGAGCTCGCCGCGCTGTGCGACCAGCGGCTCTACGCGGCCGACGAGGTCGTGGTGCGGCAGGATGCGCCGGGGAGCTCGATGTTCGTCGTGTCGAGCGGACGGGTCGAGATTGTTCTCGAACCGGATGGACGCCCGCTCGCCGTCACCGAGGCGGGCGGCTTCTTCGGCGAGATGTCGCTGCTCACCGGGGCCGCCCGCACGGCGACCGTTCGGGCCGTCGAAGATTGCGCGCTCGTCGAGGTGACCGCCGACGCATTCCGGCGATTTGTGGTCGAGAAGCCCGCCGTGCTCAGCGCGGTCGCGGCGGCCGTGATGACGCGCCGGGCCGAGATCGACCGGCGGCGCTCCGAGGCGTCAGCCGTCGTTGCGCCGGCGGAATCGGCAACGAGCTTTCTTGGACGCGTCCGGAAGTTCCTGCGGATTCCTGCCTAGCCCGGCGCCGCACTCACGATTCGACCAGCCGGACGCGTCACTTGCGGGCGTAGTGCACCGCCACCAGCGCATAGCCGATGCGAAGCAACTGGTGGGGCGATGGAAAAACCAGATAGCGCGGCTCCCACTTCGGAGTGAACTTCTTCTTGTACTGGAAGAGCGTCCGGTAGCCATAGACGCTCGAGAAGTGTTCGAAGATCAGCCGGACACCCTTGTCATAGCGCGACACCGGCGCCTCGTCATCGGCATTGGCCATCGGCGCCATTGCGAGGCTGGCGGCCTGCAAACCTCCCTTCTTGAACAGCAGCGCCGACTCCGCAATCAACATGTCCATGATGCCCGGCTGTGCATCCTCTCGGTACCGCATCGCATCGAGGACGACGGCGCGGCCCGCGCGGTAGGGCAGCCAGGTCACAAACGCATCGACCCGCCCGTCGGCCCGTTTGGCAATCAGCGTGCGCTTGTCTGCGAGGTCGTCGATCCGGAACACGCCGAGATTGAACCCCATCTCGCCGCCCTTCTTGCGGGCGAGCCATTCGCTGGAGATGTCTTCGAGCTGATCGTCGATTCCGGGATCGGGTCCGGACGATCTCTCGTACTCGCGGATGGTCAGGCCGGGCGCCTCCCGCTTCACCTTGTTGATGAACTGCCGGACCTTGGCGATCTTGCCGCCTTCGAGCGACCACGTCGGGAGGTCGAGCACGGCCTCTTCGCCGATCTTGAACCAGCGCAGGCCCGCGCGGCGGTACGCCTCCAGATGCCGATCCGAGGCTTCATAGAACACCGGGATCCAGTCGTTGGTTCGGCACACCTCGACGAACGCCTCGATGCAGCGATCGAGCGACCCCCGATGCCCGACCGGATCGCCCGCCGCGATCGCGACGCGGTTCTTCACGCGGAAGCCGATAAACGCCCGGTCGTCGACGGTGAAGTGGCGCTTGTCGGCCTGCTTGGCGAAATACGAGATGGAATCGACGCCGTGCTCAAGCGCCAGCGTCGCAACCACGGATTCGCCGATCGCCGACCGGTATCTTCTCCACGCGACTGGCGCGAACGCAGCCGTCAACACGTAGCCGGCCGAGACGACCAACAGCAGGCGCAGCGACCAGACGAAGGCTTCAGGAGACCGCATGCCCGCGTAGTAAGAGACGTTTCCGAAGCCGGCCGCCCGCCACGTTGCGCGCAGATCGCTCAAGAATCCCGACGAGGGATGACCGGTCTGGTGCAGGCCAGCCACTCCGTAGATCGAGACGGCGAGCGCGAGGACGGGTGCCGCGACCAGCGCGTGTGTCAGCCGGACCGGATCGGTGCGCGCGTGGAACCGGGTGCGCTGCCGCCACAACTCCGTCGCGAACAGCGCCGCAAGACCGGCTCGCACAATGCTCGCGTTCTGGCCGACATAGAGCAGCGCGGATGAAGACGCCAGGCCGAAGGCCAGCAGCCAGGCCATTCGCTTTCGCCGGGCCAGGCCTCGCGCGAGGTAGATGAGACCTATGCCCGCCAGCAGCATCAACGCCCGGCTGCCCCGGGAGACTTCGAACGGCAGCGAGTTGGTCAGCCAACGGAGGTGGACGAGCCGCGTGTGGAAGACGGCCGTGATGATATTGAGGGCCCCCAGTATCCCGGCGAACGCGGCGACTCGACCATGAGCATGCACCACGAGCAGGCGCGCGACATGCTGGACGAGCGTGAACAACCTGAGCGCCGAATCGGCGCCCGCGTCAAACGGCTTCCTGACGGCCTCGACAACGATCGCGAAGTGGCGTTTGCGCCTGGCGAAGACGAACCCGACCCCGAGGGCGATCGACAGCAGTACGATCCACTCGTACTTGCGGACGTCATCGACGATCAGCCGCAGCGTGTCGCCGAGAGCGAAGCCGGCGAACCCGACAATCGCGCTCCACACGCACGCGCTGAGCGCGTCGAGCCACGTGAAGCGCGCTGCCGACACTCCCGTCGCGCCGTAGGCGGCCGGAATCGCGACACGGAAGCCGTAGAGGAATCGCGACAGGAAGATCAGGACGCTGTCGCGGCGTCGCAACCAGCCGCTGATGCGCTGGAACCTCCGGTCGTTCTGGATCCTGCTCTCGAAGAAGGCCCGGCCGCGGAACCGGGTCAGCCTGAACCAGAACTGATTGGCCAGCGTGGAGGCCAGAGCCGACAGCACCAGGACGACGCGGATGTCGAAGTAGCCGCGCGCAGCCAGAAAGGCGCCCGCGATCAGGAACCCGTCGGCTTCGATCGCGACGCCGGCAAAGAGCAGCAGATAGCCGTAGCGGATCAGTTCGGCGTCAAACATCGACGGGCCTGATCATACCAGCGGTCGGTATGTTGACAGCGTGCGGTCGGGGGCCGCGTCCTGGTGGCCGCCGGAGGGCACCGACGCCAATCGGCCCGGACGCCACTTGCGCGCCATGCCGAGTCAACGCCAGAATGGCGTGTTCCCCACCATTGAGGTGTCCAATGCCGCGCCGTCTGTCTGTCCCGGCGGTTCTGACGCTGTTGCTCTGTCTGGCCGTCGCCCCGCCTGCCCTCGGGCAAGCCTCAACATCCTTCACGCTTCGGGGCAAGGCGTTGACGCTGCACATCTATGGCAGCGCAAGCGGCGATCCCGTGGTCATTGCGAGCGGCGACGGCGGGTGGCTTCATCTCGGGCCTCACGCGGCAGAAGTGCTCGGCAGGGCCGGGTATTTCGTGGTCGGCATCGACAGCAAGGAGTATCTGTCGGTCTTTACATCGAGTTCGACGACGCTCCGGCCGGAAGAGGTGCCAGGCGACTTCAGGGCCTTCGCCCAGTACGCCGCACAACAGTCGAATCGATCGCGCGCGTTTCTGGTCGGCGTGTCTGAGGGAGCCGGGTTATCGGTGCTCGCCGCCTCCGATCCCCGCACGAGAGCGGCCGTTCGGGGCGTCATCGCGTTGGGGCTCCCCGACATCAACGAGCTGGCGTGGCGGTGGCGGGACTCGATCATCTACCTCACCAAGCAGGTGCCGGACGAGCCCACCTTCAGCGTCGGCGCCATCATCGAGAAGGTGTCGCCCATGCCTCTGGCCGCCCTTCATTCCTCCGCCGACGAGTTTGTCCCGATCGCCGAGATTCAGCGCCTGATGGAGAAGGCGAAGGAGCCGAAGCGACTGTGGATCATCAGGGCATCGAACCACCGGTTCAGCGGAAACGAGAAGGAATTCGACGCGCGGCTGATCGACGCGATGACCTGGGTACGGGCACAGAAACAGGCACCATGAGTAGAGGCAGCCTCAGCGCGCGCCCGACACCTGGGCCACGACGACGCGGTTTCGGCCTTCGTGCTTGGCCTTGTACACCGCGTCATCGGCGCGCTTGATCAAACCCTCTGGCCCCAGCCCTCGCTCAAAGACCGCCACGCCGAAGCTCCCGGTGACGTTCAAGGTCTGGCCGTTCTCGCCGACCAGACCGGCAGCGTGGCCCACTTCCGCTTCGATTGCGGCCCGCAGGCGCTCGGCTGCGATGGCGGCGCCTTCGATGCCCGTTTCCGGCATGATGACGATGAACTCTTCGCCGCCGTAACGAGAGGCGATGTCGATGTCTGCGTGCCTGATGGCCATCGGCTCGTCGAAGCGGCGGATGTTTCTCCGGACCGTGCGCGCAACCTCGCGCAGGACTTCGTCCCCCTTCAGGTGCCCGAAACGGTCGTTGACATCCTTGAAGAAGTCCAGATCGATCATCACCAGCGACAACGGGTGGCCATACCGGGCCGACCGGGCCGTCTCGGCGTGCAGTCGTTCGTAGAAGTAGCGATAGTTGTAGAGACCGGTAAGCGCATCGGTCACCGCCATCCGTTCGGCTTCGGCGAACATCTGAGCCTGACGGAGGCCCACGGCCACCTGGGCGCTGAGCGTTGACAACAGGCGCGTGTCGTCGTCGTCGAAAGCATTCTCGGCGCTGCTCTCGACCGTCAGCACGCCATGCAGCTTCCCTTCGAAGAGGATAGGCGAGGCGATCTCGGAGCGCACGCCCTCGACACCGGACGTGATGTATCCGCGGTCTGACCGCACGTCCCCGACGTTGACGACTCTTTGTTCGAGCGCACACCGCCCCGTGATCCCGTCGCCGAACGGGATTCGCATGCCGACCAGATCCTGGGCATAGCCGCCCGTGGAAGCCTCCAGCACGAGGTCGTGGCCGTCCGCCCGAAGAATCGCGCAGGAATCATGGTGGAGCCGCTGCTGGATCTGGCGCACGATCCACGGAAAGAGCTCTTCCGCTCTCACGATGGTCACCAGCTGAACACCGATATCCTGGACCAGCTCGAGCTGGGTGCGGATTCGGGTGTTGTAGAGCGCAACGCCGATCTGCGTCGCCAGAATCTTCAGCGTGTGGACGTCGTGTTCACCGAAGGCGTTGAGCGCCGCGCTTTGGGTATTGAGGACGCCCAGCATCTTTCCGCGGAAGACGATCGGGATGTCCAGTTCGGAGCGGAACTCCTCGCTGCCGAGATGGACGTAGTACGGGGATTTGCTCAAGTCAGGAACGAGCGACTCCTCCCGGCTCGACGCGCAACGACCGGTGAGGCCACTGCCGATCGGGATGCGCGTGCCGATGATGGCCTCCGGGTAATCGGTCACCGCGCGGATGACCAGGTCCGTCCCTTCTGCCAGCATAATGGCGCAGGTGGAGTACTTGAGCGACTCCTTGATCGCCTGCACGGTGAGAGTCAGCAGTCGATCGATGTCGTGCTCGGCGTTGATCTGCAGCCCGATCTGGAGGATCAGGTCGACATCGACTTGCAGTTCGTGCGCTGGTGCCAATCCGTCGTCATTCATCGAACACCTGCAGGTGTCGCCGCAAGGCCGCTGCTCGATCGCGGAATGATGACAATCATACACAAAAACGGGCTGTCGGAAGACTCAAGTCGCGAGTCCCTGGCCTTCTACTTCTTGACCGGAGTCTCCGGCGAGACGCCCGGGCGGTATCGAAATGGGTTCCAGAACCCAGCGCGCCCTCTCTGATAGACTTCTCGCCAATCGCCCCGACGGACCACGGCCTCGCTTGGGACTCTGAGGAGGATTCAGACATGCGACATGGTGATTCTCGTGTTCAGTGTCTGTGGGTTGCGGCCATCGTCCTGGTAGTGACGGTGCTGCAACTGGGCGCGGCGCGGCAGCCCGCGCGTGTCGAGATAATGCCGTCTGCCGGCTCCGCTTCGGCGAAGACGCCGCCTTCACCACCAGCAACCGCGAGGCTGCAGCCGCGCGCGCTGGCCGCAACAAGTGCACCGCACCACGCGCAGTCCGTCAAGCGGCTGCTCATCCAGAATGCGATGGTCGTCTACGGAAACGGCAAGCCCGCGTACGGCCCGACCGACATCCTCGTTCAGGACGGCCTGATCGCGAAGATCGGCCGTTGGTCGCCAGGCGATCCGCCCCCCGACTCGGTGATTGACGCGACAGGCAAGTACGTGTTGCCGGGCCTCATCAATGCACACATGCACCTGCAGGACGAACGCGGCGGCGTGCCACAGCCGCTTCAGTACGAGATGAACCTCTACCTCGCGTCGGGAGTGACGACGGTGCGCGACGTCAGTTCCGACTGGGCGAAGGCAAAGCAGTGGCGCGCGCAAAGCAGCGCGCATACGCTCGTGGCGCCGAGGATCCTCGTCTACAGCACCCTGTGGATGTCAAAGGGCATGAAGCCTGCCCAGATTCCCGAGGGCGTGCGCTTTGCGAAAGCCGAAGGCGTGGACGGCCTCAAGCTGTTCGGGATGGATCGCGATCAGGCCGAAGCCGTGCTCGACGAGGCCCACAAGCAGGGCCTGCGCACCGCCGTGCACATCGCGGTGGAGGAGACCAACGCGAGAGACTACGCCGAACTCGATGTCACTTCCATCGAGCATTTCTACGGCGTGGCCGATGCGGCGCTCGATGGCATCCAGCATTTCCCGCCCGACCACAACGCCAGCAACGAGATTCACCGGTTCGGGCGCGCCGGCGAGCTCTACCTTCAGCCCAATCTCAACCGCGAGAAGCTCTCGGACGTGCTCGACCTGATGGTCAACCACAACGTGACCTGGTGCCCGACGATGGACGCCTATGTCGCGAGCCGTGATCTGATCCGGGCGCAGAACGTGCCATGGCTCAAGGACTACCTGCATCCGACGATGGAGGAGTACTGGAAGCCGGGCCTGGAGAAGCACGGATCGTACTTCTTCGGCTGGACGCACACGCAGGAGGTGCGCTGGCAGAAGGACTTCCTGGTGTGGATGGGCCTGTTGCGCGAATTCTCGAACAAGGGCGGCGTGATCACCGTCGGCGATGATGCCGGGTTCATCTACAACCTGTACGGTTTCGGTTACATTCGCGAACTTGAGTTGATGGAAGAGGCCGGGTTCGAGCCCCTCGAAATCATCAAGCACGCCACAGTGAACGGCGCGAAACTGCTCGGCCTGGAGGATCGGCTGGGCCGGATTCGCGAAGGCTACATTGCAGACCTGATCGTGGTGAACGGCAATCCCCTCGACAATCTGCGCGTGCTCAACCCGTACGGCGTGGACATCCTCACCCTCAACGGCCAGCCTGTGTCCAACTACGCGCCGCTTGTGCCGGGCGACAGGAACATCAAGCTCGTCCACGGCGGCGGCATCGAGTGGACCATCAAGGACGGCATTCCGTATCACGTCCCAACGCTGATGAAGGAGACGAAGGACATGGTGGCGCAGGCGCGCGCCGGGCTGGCGCGGAACGGGAAGTAGCGCGGAAACCGGCGCGCAGGGGCGAGGTTCGCGCCTGCACGCCGCCGTCACCGGGCGAGGTTGACTGCCGCCGCCCTTGGCGGCTACTTCGCTCTCCAGCCCTTCACCGGCCCGGGATGGAAGAACTTCTCCGGTGTCATTACGCCGTCGCGTTTGTAGACGAGGCCGTTCTTCATGACGAACTGGACGTTGCGCACCGCGTCGATGTCCTCGAGCGGGTTGCCTGGCACCGCAATCATGTCCGCGAACATGCCGGGTTTGATCGGCCCGCGCTCGTTGATGATGCCGGAGGCCTGATATCCGGTGATGGTGAGCGCTTTGAGCGTGTCGGCGGCGGGAATGCCGGCGGCCTTCCAGGTGAGCAGGAAGTTGATGGTGATCTCGCCGCGCGACATCCAGTCGCCGTTGGCCTTCTTCATCCGCTCGTTCCAGTAGTCCATGTCGGTCGAGAATGTCACCGGCACCTTCTTCTCCCACGCGTCGCGCAGGTTGGCGACGGCGTCCTTGAAGGCAGCCTCGGTGCCGCGGTACGCGGTGAATGGGGTATCGGTGCCCGCCAGGAAGATGCCCTTCTGAGCCATCTGGCGATGATGCTCGGGCGTCAGCGCCCTCCCGTGCGCGATGATGTGGATGCCCGCGTCGATGGAGCGCTGAGCGCCTTCGGGCGTCTGCACGTGGCCTTCGACGAGGCACCCGCCCTTGGCGGCCTCTCGCATCGCCAGTTTGATGTCGTCAACCGAGTAGCCCCACGGCTTGCAGTCAATGCACAGCTTGATCGTCTTCGCGCCGAACAGCATGTTCTGGCGCACTGCCTTGACGATTTCGTCCGGGCTGTCGGCATCGATGTACTCGGGGTACATGATGTTGTGATCCTTGTACATCTCGGGCGTCGGCCAGAACTGGCCGCCCGTGCTGCCAATCATGGGGCCGGACGGAATCACCGTTGGCCCGGGCAGCCATCCCTGCTCGATCGCCGTGCGCAGGGCCACGTCGGCGTAGAGCGCGTTATTGCCCACGTCGCGCACCACGGTGAAGCCAGACGCGAGCATCTGCATGCCGTTTGACGCGGCCTGGATGGCGCGCAGCGGCGTCGAGTCCATCACGTACGTGAGGTAGTAGTAGTTGTTCTCGGGAACCTCCTTGTACGTGATGGCCATGTGGGTGTGGGCGTCGACGAGGCCGGGCAGGACCGTCATCTTCGACAGGTCGATCACCTCCGCGCCGGGCGGGATCTTGACGTTCGGGCCGACCTCTTTGATCTTCTCGCCCTCGATCAGGATGATCTGGTTGACGGCCGCGGTGCCGGTGTCAGGGTCCACGAGCTTGCCGGCCTTGATGGCGGTGACCTGCGCCGCCGAGACGACGGGCAGGATGAGCAGTGCAGTCGAAATGATGCAGCGTTTCCACATATGATTTCCTCCGCGCGGCAGCGCTGACTCACGTGCCGCACCATGCCGCCTGCCTTCGCCGCAGCGACTGTCGGCGAACGCCCTAGGCCTTCTGCTGGTTGAGTACGTTCATCGCCAGCGCGACCATGGCTCCCACGTCTGCGACGTTGGCTGGCAGGATGAGATTGGTGCTGCCCTTGGCCAATTGTCCCAACTGGGCGACGTACTGTTCGGCCACGCGCAACTTGACCGCATTGCCGCCGCCAGGCGTCTCAATGGCAATGGCCACCTGCCGGATGCCCTCGGCCGTCGCGGTCGCCACGGCCAGGATCGCCTCCGCCTGGCCCGCGGCTTCGTTGATCTGCTGTTGCTTTCGAGCCTCGGACGCCTTGATCACCTGCTGTTTCTCGCCTTCGGCATTGTTGATCACGGCGTCGCGTTGACCTTCCGACGTCAGGACGACGGCGCGCTTTTCCCGCTCGGCGCGCATCTGCTTCTCCATCGCAGCGAGCACGTCGACCGGAGGGGTGATGTTCTTGATCTCATACCGCAGAACCTTGATGCCCCACGACTCGGTGGCCTTGTCGAGCTCGCTTACGACGGCGGTGTTGATGTTGGTGCGCTCCTCGAACGTCTTGTCGAGGACGATCTTGCCGATCTCACTGCGCAGCGTGGTCTGGGCCAGCTGCATGATGGCAAACAGGTAGCTGCTGATCCCGTAGGACGCGCGCTCGGGGTCCAGCACCTGCAGGTAGAGCACGCCGTCGACATGCACCTGCACGTTGTCGCGTGTGATGCAGATCTGCGCGGGGATTTCGATCGTCTGCTCTTTGAGCGTGTGCCGGTAGCGAATCACATCCACAAACGGCACCAGCACGTGGAAGCCCGCATTCAGCGTGCCCGCGTACTTGCCGAGACGCTCAACGACCACAGCCGTCTGCTGCGGCACGACCACGGCCGTCTTGATCAGGATGATGATGACGAGGATTGCGAGCGCGACAAAAACGATCAGTGTGCCGCCCATGTTGTCACCTCACTCAGGTTCAATCGTCACGACCAGACCATCGATCTGGACCACCTTGCACCGGCAGCCCGCCGGAATGACCCGCGTACCGCGGTTGCGCGCAGTCCACGTAGTGCCACGCAACTCGGCCTTGGCGACCGCGCCCGGTTCGATGGCGGTCACCGGGATCGCGAGTTCGCCGACCAGCGTCTCCACCGGCACGTGTTCGACCGCCTGGCGCTGCATCCTCCGCAACAGCGGGTTGCGGAACAGCGCCACACTGACGATGGAGAACAGCGAGAAGAACAGCACCTGCACCCAGAGCGGTCCCCCGATACCCAACAGGGTCAGGACCGATACCGCCAGGCCCGCCACGCCGAAAAACACCAGGTAGAACCCGCCCGGTGTCAGGATCTCGAGGACGGCCAACGCCAATCCCAGCACCGCCCAGTGCCACCAGAACATGACCATCGCCCCCTATCGCTTGCCGATATAGATCTTCTTCTCGACGACGCCGCCGCGCGTCGACAGATACCGCAGCGTGCACTCCGTGCCGCTGATCCCATTCAGACGAATCTTGAACGTGACCGGTTTTTTTTCATTGCTGGTCAGTCGATCGATCGTCACGGCTGTCCGGCCCTGCGGCTCGACGATGATCACCTTGTCCTGACTCGCGGCTGGCGGTTCCGGTTGCGCTCCAGCGGCGCCGCGGCCACCGCCGCCGCCTCGCCCGCCTCGACCACCGCGGCCACCCGTGGCGGATACCGACGTCATGCCGGCCGGGAACACCATCCCCACGGTATCGGGGCGCACGATCTTGACCAGTTGGGCCTGCTTCAGTGCCGTCGGAATCACGCCCTGGTTCTCGACCGAGACCTCAATCGTGTACTCGTCACCGTTGCCGGTGACCTTCGGCTCGCCCATCACCACCTTCGGCAGGCTGGCGGCCAGCATCAGATTGAACCGGGCTTCCTTCTCGGCCCAGATCTCGAGCAGTTCCGGCGGCGGATTCTGGCTCCAGAACTTGGGATTCCAGCCGCCCACTTCAGCCTCGCCGTAGTCGGGGTGGACGATCTTGGTCCACGGCTGGAAGCGGCTGATCTTCAGTTCCTTGTCGTTGTACTGCAGGCGGTCCAGTTCGTCGTTGACGATGCCGTCCTTGTTGTAATCGCCGACATTGCCGCCGTTCCAGAGCTCATCTCCATACCAGATGGCGCCGTACTGCCAGTACCCGAAATCGGGGCTATGGCCGAAGAGCGGGCTGCCGCCGCCGTAGTCGTTGTAGACGTCGCCGGCCCTGGCGTAGCCGGTGATCTCCTTGCCCTTGGTATCGAAGGCCTTGTACAGCGTCAGGTCTTCCGGATACATCCGTTCCTCACTGGGGGAGGTGGACGGCGGACGCAGGAGCATCGGGACGGTGGTGTCCATCGTGTTGACGACGGACACATTCGGATGGGCGAGCAGGAAGGTGACCACTGCACGCGTCTCCACTTCCGACAGGGGATATTCACCGGAGCCTCCCTGCGTGAAGCCGCGCTGGGTTTCTTCGGTTTCCGGCCGCCAGTTCTCGGGGTAGTTGCGGTGCAAATCGAGCCCGCCAATGCCGTCCTCGTTGACCCGGCCGTCCTTGTCGTTGTCGTACCCCTCGGTCAGCAGCAGATAGTCGCCCTTGCCCGCGCCCACTCTCCTCATCAGGCGGCCAGAGGGATCGCGCGAATCGAGGATTGCGTCCCCTTTGCCCATCGCCACCTTCACGCGCATCTGGCGTACGAACCCGTCGCCGTCGAGATCTTCGGGGGGGTCCTCATCCAGCAACCCATCCCCGTCATCGTCATGCGGGCGAATCGTGCTGCGCAGCGTCTGGGCCGTCTCCAGGTAGAGCAGGCTGCCGTCGGGGTTGTTCACGGGGCGGAAGTAGTAGGTGAAGTTGTCGAGGAGCCGAGTGACCTCCTTGTCCTTCCCGTAGTTGGTCAGCATGTAATTCAGCATCCAGAGCGCCGATTCTGCAGCCGTCACTTCTCCGGCATGGCGGTTGCCCTCGACGTACATGGCGGGCTTGTCGGTGTCCTTGCCGGTCTTCTTGTTGGTGACGGTCACCTGATAGATATCCAGGCCGCCGAAGCTCTGCGCCACGACGTAGAGATTGACCAGGTCCGGGTACTGCCTCTCCCACCGCTTCAGGAACTCCACGGTCTCGGTGTACTTGTGGTAGTGCTTGAAGTCCATGACGCCTTCCTGGAGCGGCGTGGTCTCCACCAGGAAGTTGCGCCGGAACGCGCTCGGGCCATGCCGATACCCGGGCACGGTCCAGAACTTCGCCTGTTCTGGCTTGGGAGCCTGCACCTGCGCCCGGGTCTCACCCATCAACGCAAGCGGTACCAAACAACAGGCCCATACGATCACTCGCCGTGCTGTCCTGCTCATGAGCGGTCTCCTCCATGTGCCGGGAATCCTGGATGACAATTGTCGCGCAGCGGTATTCTACACGCGGCGCGCGCATCTGGCACGTCGGCATGGTTCTCGCCAACGAACCGTACATGACGTGGCCCGGCGAGGATCTGGGCGTTCGCGTCGAGGACACCGTCGTGATCACCGAGACCGGATGCGAAAATCTGACTGTCGGGATTCCGCGCACGGTCAAGGAAATCGAAGCGACAATGGCTGTCAGGAAGCAGCCGTAGGACGGGGGGAGCCCGGAGGTCAGTCTTCCGCAGGCTCTACCTCTCCGCCCGTCGCTGTCGCCATCTCTGAATGGCCGCGGTGTGCCTCGGGTAATGGCCGTAGGTATCGAGCCGAAGGCGACGACGGAAGCCCGTCTCCCTGATGAATTGATCCTCAGGCACCGTCAGGATGAAATTGATGAGCCGCCGGTGCGCAACATCCCGCATCCCGAGCGCCTCGGCGATCGACACGTTCCGCGTCAACTCCGTCGTCCTGGCGTTGAAGGCATCGATGCCGCCGTACATCACGGAATAGCGCGGCGGCCGCCCGCCCGCCAGAATGATTGGCAGATGCTCGAGCGACTCCGCTTCCCACGTGGCCACGTGCACGATGATGTCCTTGATCGACCATGTGCCCGTCACAGTGGGCTCCGTGATTTCGGCGTCGGACAAATCAGCGTACGACGCGGTGAATGCGTTCCACGTCTGATCTAGACGTTTCAGAAGTTGCGACCTGTTCATCCGTCCGCCCCCGGTCGTCCCGCTGGATCGCGCGCCGCCCGGCAGTCTGCGCTGAGCCAGATCAGTTGTTCGAGCAGTTTACGCGCAGATTCTACGTCACCCGTGCGGCTGGCGGTAGTGAATCGCTAAGGGACAGCTCAGGGGCAGGAAACTTGACGAACTCGCGGGCCGGGTACACGATGCTGCGGCAGGCTGGCCGGCGGCCCGCATGGCGAACTGGAGGGCAGTCGTGAGCACGAAGAACCACGCATACCGATCGACCCTGAGTCGGCGCTCGTTCACAAGACTGGCCGGTCTGGCGGGCACGCTCGGATGGCTCGAGCTTCCGGCGTGGGCCGCGACACGGGCTCAGATGCCGCCGCTCGTGCCCGCTCCGGCTGCGGCCGACGAGGGTTATTGGCAGCGTGTCCGTCAGCAGTTCCTCATGCCGCCCGGTCTCGCAATTGTGAACGCGGCGAACCTCTGTCCGACGTCGCTTCCCGTCGCCGAAGCGGTCTACCGTGCCACGCGCGACGTCGACGCGGATCCGTCGATGCCGAACCGGCGCAAATTGAGCGAGGCGAAGGAGCAGGCGCGGCGAACGGTCGCGGCCGCCCTGCGCGCGACGCCCGAGGAAATCGTCCTCACCCGCAATACCAGCGAGGGCAACAACTTCGTCTCGAGCGGGCTCGACCTGAAGTCGGGCGACGAAGTGATCGTGTCGGCTGAGAATCACCCCAGTCTGCTGAACGCCTGGGACGAGAAGGCGAAACGGTTTGGCTTCACCGTGCGCCGCGTCGCGCACCCGAGCCCGCATCCCGGTCACGCGGCGATTGTGGACGCCTTCCGCTCGGCACTCACGCCCGCCACGCGCGTCGTCGCGCTGACGCACGTGACCGCGTCGGCCGGTGACGTGTTCCCTGTCCGCGATATCTGTCGGCTGGCACGCGAGCGCGGGGCGCTGTCGATTGTCGACGGCGCCCAGTCGTTCGGTATCCTCGACATCGATCTGGCCGACATGCAGCCCGACTTCTTCACGGGCAGCGCGCACAAGTGGCCGTGCGGCCCGCGCGAGGTCGGCGTGCTGTTCGTCAACAAGCAGATCGAATCGAAGTTGTGGGCCAGCGTCGTGAGCCTGTACTCGGGAGCCGTTGGCGTATCGCGGCGCC